>NZ_JBYKYF010000018.1:0-8938 GCF_057736855.1 Sporomusa sp. | reverse complement strand
CGCAAAAATTTTTCCTCAATAGCTACAGGAATACTTTCATTAAATAAAAGTTGCTTCACTGTTATCACATTTGATTCTCCGATAAAACCTAAACTGGTAGCTAATTCCGGATTATTACGTATTAAATTAACCGCCAGAAGTTTAGCCCGTAGCTGCCCTTTGCCGGCTACGCTATGTTTAAGATCAATAACTAACTGGTTCAGGCGAGGCCGGGTCACAAAACTTCCTTTTCCCTTAATCGTCTCAATCAATCCCGCTTCTGCCAACAAAGCAAGCCCCTGCCTCACCGTCATCCGGCTAATGGAGTATTTTTCTCCCAGTTGTGCCTCTGTTGGCAAAAGGTCACCATCTTTTAATTCACCAGATTCAATCTGTCTTTTTATATCTTCCGCTAAACGATAATAAACAGGAATTAGGCTTTCTCGACTTTTCATAGTAACCTTCCTTCAATATACTCAATCCCACAGTATATACATCTATATACAAATTTTATACCAATATTTACAATTCTGTCAATTTATTAACATAATTTTTTTTACCTTATGCCTGAACCGTTCACTCGTGCAAAGATGAGCTAACAATTAGTCTTTTTTCGTATAAAATACAGTGGCCGACGTTTGGACTCATTATAAATCCTGCCAATATACTCGCCGATAATTCCTAATGTCATCAACTGCGTGCCGCCAAAGAAGCAAATAGCCACCATCATAGAAGGATAACCTGGCACCGGGTCGCCATACAGCCAGGTTTTTATAATAATATAAGCTATATACACCCCAGAAAAAAACGCTGTCAAAAAGCCTACATAGGTTGCTAATTGCAGCGGGACAAAGGAAAAGGAGGTAATTCCTTCTAACGCAAAATTCCAAAGTTTCCAGTAATTGAAACTGGTTGTACCTTTGTTACGACGATGACGGTGATAGGGAATACTTGTCTGCTTAAAGCCTACCCAGCTAAACAGCCCTTTCATAAACCGGTGAGATTCACTTAACTGATTGACCGCATCTACTACCTGCCGGGTCATGAGCCGAAAATCGCCAGTATCGGGTGGTATATCCACTTTGGCTAGACGCCGCATGATTCGGTAAAACAGGTAGGCGGTTAGTTTGCGAAAACTACTTTCTCCTTCCCGAACTATCCTGGTAGCATAAACAACATCATACCCTTCCCGCCATTTGTCTACTAGCGTCGGGATGAGTTCTGGCGGGTCCTGCAAATCCGCATCAATGGGAATGACAGCGTCGCCCTTGGCTTCAGCCAGGCCTGCAGTCAGCGCGATTTCCTTACCGAAATTCCGGGACAATTCAATGATTTTAAGCTGTTTATCCTTTCCTGCCAGCCGTTCAAGCTTTTCCAGCGTATTATCTGTGCTGCCATCATTGACACAGATAATTTCATAATCATACGCTGTCAACCCGCGCATAACCTCAGTTACTTTTTGATAAAAGCAATCTATATTCTGACTTTCATTATACATAGGTACAACAATGGAAATTAATGGTTTCATAAGTCAGACCTCCTTGGTGTCTGCGTTATTCCTGTAGAGAAAGTGGCGGCACAGGCCCTAGTTCTTTATGTAGCAGTGATGTAACAAACACAAAGCCTTTGTGGCTTAAATAGGGCATGTCGTAAACGCGGGCAAAATCAATAACTGTAAATAAGGGATAGCTTTTTCCCAAATGACCGTACAGAAGCTGGGAATTGGCATTTTCAATCAGCCAAATCCGCCCTTTGTAATCAGCCAGGACATGTAAATCATAAATAAGCGTAAGCTCTGGCTGGAAGGGATTGGGTTTAGATTCTTCCCGCCCGCCTGGTAAAAATACATAATGCCGGTGATTAGGAAAAGCAACCGTATAGATGCCTGCCGGATGAATATCTGTGTACAGAAAGATATCGTCAGGTTTTAGGCTGTAAGCAATATCAGCCCGCAAAGCTTCATTCTGAGGGCTGTAAATTTTATCATAATGCAAATAAAAATTTATCGCAGAAGCAATAAAAATTGCCACACATAACAGAGCAGCCAATCCCTGCCGCCTAACAGCAGCAAGCCCGCAGGCCAAGGCAATAAATAAAAATCCTGAGTTTGGCATTAAATACCGCGTTATGAAAATAGGCTTTACCTGGGATAAAAGTAATGCCAAAACCATCACAGCCAAATACACAGCCAAGCTGTTAAGCGCAAGTCCCACATTGTGCCGTTGCTGCTTATAGGCAGTATATAGCCCAAAACCGCAAATGGCCAGCCAGCTAACACTTAGCAAGAAAACGGCAGAAGATGGTAAATTTTCGGCAAAATAAAACACCATAATATCCCAGAGCAGGTACTGATAATTGATGACAATCCAGTATTCTTTGACAACTGCAGCAATCTGGCTGATTAACACAAACAGCCACGGAAGATATAGAAGTATCTGGACTAACATCGACAGCAGACAGGGTATAAGCAATTGTCTTTTGGCGGCAAAAACGGCCGTCAACAAACTAAGATTAATAAAAAACGCACCAAGCAGTGCATAATTGTGCGTATACGCACTGGCTAGCGAAAAGACGGCAAACCATACCCAGTGCTGCCATTGATTGTGCCTGTAGGACAAATAAGCATAAATTCCGGCACTGGTCGTAAAAAACATGGCCCATGAATACATCCTAGCTTCCCCTGAATACTCCAGCATGACCGGCAAAAACACTGCAAAAAAAGTAAAATAGAAACCCGCCCGATTACCACAGATCCGACGGATATGAGTAACTCCAAGCAGTAAAAAAAGCAGCATTCCGGTTACCGATACCAGGCGGTAAACCACAATATCCTGTCCCCAAACCAGTGAAGCCAGTTTGGCTAACATATAATATAGAGGCGGATGAACATCGCGGGCTGTGATTTCGCAAATTCTAAAAAAATCATGCCTGATCATGGCTACTGTATAGGCCTCATCAAACCACATGTCCTTATAAAAAGCACAGGAAACAAAAAACACAAGCCCAGCAAAGAATAATCCCGCATAACCTAACTGCCAGTATCGCTCCGATCTGTCTGTTAAACGAAATTCACGATAATTGTGCATAAATTTTGCTAACACCTCTTCTGGCAATAATATCACCGTTCCCATCATCTTCCATACTTTTAAACTATATTCTCCATCTTGATTTTAAAGCCCTTCCAGTTTTTAAATTAACAGCAACCCTACAGAAGCAGGAATTTAGCTTTTAATCATTTTTGAAGATTTAAATCGTTACTATTTGTTACTAAATATAAAAGAGTAGAGCAATACCCTCTACTCTCCGACTCCTGTTCATTACTTTCTACGCCTCTTTAATTCTTCCAGTAATTCACTGGGCGTTATCTCATGGTTAGCCAGAAGTACCAGGCAGTGATACCAGAGATCAGCCATTTCATACAGAATCTCAGCCTTGCTATTGTTTTTCGAACCGATAATGGTTTCTGCCGCTTCTTCGCCAACTTTTTTCAGGATTTTGTCCTGACCTTTTTCAAATAGATAGCTGGTATAAGAACCCTCTTGGGGGTTATGTTTTCGGTCATTAATGACATTGTATAGTTCAAAGATAATATTAGCCAGAGGCTGTTTATAGATTTTGTCCGAATCAACCATTGTTTCCGCTGTCTGTTTATCGGCATCCAGCCTGCGGCTAAAACAGGAAAAAGTGCCTTCATGACAGGCTGCACCGCTTTGGTTTACTTTTATCAAAATAGCATCGGCATCACAGTCATAATATATTTCCTTTACCGTTTGTACATGTCCGGAGGTCTCCCCTTTTTGCCAAAGTGCCCTGCGACTACGGCTATAAAACCAAGTCACACCAGTTTCCAGGGTTTTGCGTAAGGCTTCGGCATTCATATAAGCCAGCATCAACACCGTTCCTGAAGCCTCGTCCTGCACAATAGCTGGCACTAACCCGTTGGCATCGTATTTTATCATGTCGGTCTTCATACTCTCACCTCGACTCCCTGGGATCGTAGATATTCCTTAACCTGCCCTACGGTAAACTGGCCATAATGAAACACAGATGCTGCCAGCACAGCATCAGCTTTCCCAGTAGTTAACACCTCATAAAAATGTTCCAGCTTGCCAGCACCGCCAGAAGCAATGACCGGTACGTTGACAGCTTCGGAAACCGCCTGAGTCAAAAGAAGATCATAGCCGTCCTTGGTGCCGTCTTTATCCATGCTTGTTAGAAGAATTTCCCCAGCGCCTAACTCAGTGGCCTGTGTAACCCATGTCAGTACATCCATACCTGTTGGCGTCCGTCCACCATTAATATAGACTTCCCATTGGCCTGGACCGGACTGTCGGGCATCTACTGCCAGCACAATGCACTGACTACCAAAGCGCTTGGCCCCTTCAGCGATGAGCTTAGGATTTTTTACGGCTGCCGTATTTAGCGAAACCTTATCAGCTCCGGCTGTAAGCATTGTCCGGATATCCTCTACGGTTCGGATACCGCCGCCAACAGTGAAGGGAATAAACACGTTTGCAGCCACTTGTTCTACAACTTCTACCATGGTGTTGCGCTGGTCTGAGGAGGCTGTAATATCGAGAAAAATCAATTCATCAGCCAGCTCACCATCATAGACCTTAGCCAATTCCACCGGGTCACCGGCATCTTTCAGGTCAACAAAATTGATACCTTTTACCACCCGTCCGTCTTTCACATCCAGACAAGGAATAATACGTTTCGTATGCATTAGGCTGCTCCCTCCTTTACCAGACGGATTGCCTGCGCTAAGTCAACGGCCCCCGTATAAATGGCTTTACCTACAATTACTCCTTCAATGCCGCTGTCGGCGCTTACGGCCTTCAGCGCTGAAATATCTTCAAGGCTCTTCACGCCACCGGAGGCAATTACTGGAATACCTGCTACTTTTGCCAAGGAGGCGGTTGCCGCCACATTAACGCCCTGCAGCGTACCATCCCGGGAGATATCGGTATAAATAATACGAGCCACCCCGGCAGCGGCCATTCTCTTGGCCAATTCCTCGGCGTCGACTTCACCTGACACTGCCCAGCCGTCAACGGCGACCTGACCATCCCGGGCATCAATGCCTACAACAATCCGGCTGGTAAACATTTGGCATGCTTCCTGTACCAGTTTAGGGTTACGCACAGCGACAGATCCCAATATCACCCGATTAACACCAGTTGCCAGCACGGTTTCAATGATTTCCAGAGTGCGGATACCACCGCCCAATTGCACCGGAATAGGTACTGCATTCACGATAGCAGCCACAATATCAAGATTGATGGGTTTACCAGCCAAGGCCCCGTCTAAATCCACAACATGCAGAAACTCGGCTCCGGAGTCTGCCCATTTACGCGCCATATCCACAGGGTTATCGGCAAATACTGTCTCTTGATCAAAACGACCTTCGGTGAGACGGACACACCGGCCGCCCCGGATATCAATTGCCGGATAGATAATCATACTGTCAACTCCTTAAAAAGTTAGCCAAAATTGTCAGGCCGGCCGTACTTGATTTTTCCGGATGAAATTGCACGGCCTGCACATTGCCGCTACCGACGGCTGCCGTAACCGCGCCGCCATATTCACTCACCGCGGTAATTAGTTCCGAACAGTCAGGTACCGCATGGTAGCTGTGAACAAAATAGACATACGGGGAAGACGGCAACTCAGCAAACAGCGGACTAGGTGCCCTAAACTCCAGGCTATTCCAGCCCATATGGGGAATTTTGAGTCCTGGTGCATCCAGTTTTCGCACCATGCCCGGCAAAAGTCCAAGTCCTTGGACACCAGGAGCTTCTTCACTGCCGTCAAATAATAGCTGCAGTCCCAGGCAAATCCCCAGAAAAGGTGTTCCATTCCCGGCTACGGCTTTAATCATATCAATCAAACCATAGCTTGTAAGGTTAGCCATGCAATCGCCAAACGCCCCTACTCCGGGCAATACGACTTTGGCTGCCCTGCCGATGACTGTCGGGTCGCTGGTAACGACAATGTCATACATACTGCCATTCTCGGCATTTACTTTGGCAAAAGCTTTGGATACACTGTGCAGATTACCCATGCCATAATCAATGATCACCAAGGTTTTACCCGCCATCGCTCTGCCTCCTCTATATCATTCCCTTAGTTGACATGACGCCTTGGATCCTGTCATCTCGACGCGTGGCTTCATCCAATGCCCGCCCCAATGCCTTACATATGGCTTCAATAATATGGTGAGTGTTCTTGCCTGATAACACTCTTACATGCAAGGTAATTCCGGCATGAATACTGAGCGCCCGCAAAAATTCCTCGGTAAGTTCACTGTCAAACTGCCCCACCCGTTCACTCGGCAATATGGCATCAAAAACCAAATAAGGTCGGCCGCTAATATCCAGCGATACCATCGCCAGGGCTTCATCCATTGGTACAAAAGCCGTGCCATAACGCTTAATTCCGGTTTTATCACCCAAGGCTTGGGCCAGGGCTTGCCCGAGAACAATACCGGTGTCTTCTACCGTGTGGTGGCCGTCAACCTCCAGGTCGCCCTTGGCCGTAATCGTCAGGTCAAACAAACCGTGTTTACCAAATAAGTTGAGCATATGGTCAAAAAAACCAATGCCGGTAGCTATCTGTGTTTGACCGCTGCCATCAAGAGTGAAAGTCACATTAATGGCAGTTTCCCCGGTTATCCGTTCTATACTGGCCGTACGTCTCATAAGCTTATAGCCTCCAATACGGCATCATTTTCCGCAGGGGTACCTATAGTAATGCGGATACAGTTGGTAAGTTTGGGAGTAGCGCTGAAATCACGGATACCAATGCCTTGAGCACTAAGCTGGGCCGCCAGTGATGCTGCCTTGTCACTCTTAATCAGCAGGAAATTAGTTTGCGATGGAAATACTGTTATGCCGGGTATAGCGCTTAACGCGGCTGTCATTCGCTCCCGCTCGCGCTGGTTTTCTGCTAATGTTTCGGCAAAAGCCTCACGCATGCTAAAGACTGTCTCTGCTGCCACCAGACTTAATGCATTGACATTATAAGGCAATACTACCTTGCTAATGGTCTCAACAATGGCTGCATCAGCCAATAGGTAACCTACACGGGCTGCTGCCAGACCATAGGCTTTGGAAAAGGTACGGGTAATAGCCAGATTGGAGTATTTGCTTAACAAATTCACTGAGCTTTTTCCATAGAATTCATGGTAGGCTTCATCAACAACCACCAGGCACGTGGCGTTAGCCACAATATATTCCACTTGTTCTGGCGGTATAACGGTCCCGGTGGGATTATTAGGATTGCAGAGCAGAATGATACTGGCTGTTTTTTCACGGGCAGCTTCCAGCAGCTTATCGGCATCTATGGTATAATCAGCAGTCAGTTCTACAGGAACTGGCCGACTGTCTGCCAATGTAGCATAAATATCATACATGGAAAATGACGGGCTGGGATAAACAATACTCCGGCCAGCGCCGCCAAAAGCATAGCATACTGCCTCCAGGATCTCGCTCGAGCCGTTGCCAATGATAACGTTAGCGGCTGATAAACCAAAATCAGTACCAATGATAGTTTTTAGCGACTGAGAACTTAATTCCGGATACCGGTTAAATGGCAGAGCTGCCAATCTTTCCAGAATTTTAGCTTTAACCGCTGGTGGCAAATCACTGGGGCGTTCGTTGGTATCCAGTCGGATCCGCCAGTTGCTTTCTTGCACAGAATAAGATCTCAGGGTTTCCAGCCCTAAGCGAGGTGTCATCATCTTAGTTCCCCCCTCAATCTGACCGCGTTGGCGTGAGCCTCCAGACCCTCGGCTTCTGCCAACTTAATGACCTGGCTGCTAACAGCAGCCAGCGCTTCTTGGGTATACGCAATAATACTGGTCTTCTTCATAAACGTTTCTACATTGAGCACAGAGTAAAAGCGAGCCGTTCCTCCTGTAGGTAATACATGGTTCGGACCGGCAAAATAGTCTCCCAATGGTTCGGGAGAATAGGCTCCCATAAAGATGGCCCCGGCATGCCGGACATAGGGCAGCAGTTTCCACGGATCTGCTGTTACCAGTTCCAAATGTTCGGGGGCAGCAATATTGGCTAACTCAACAGCATCCAGGATTGTCGGCGTCACAATAATCAAACCGTTATCAGCTATCGCCTGGGCAGCAATGCCTTGGCGCGGCAACGCTGCTAATTGTTTTCCTACTTCTTTATCGACAGCTTTCGCCAGTTCAGCACTATCAGTAATCAAAATACTGGAAGCCAAGACATCATGTTCTGCCTGGCTGAGCATATCGGCCGCGACATAGCAGGGATCTGCCGTGTGATCAGCCACAATGAGAATTTCACTCGGCCCTGCTAACATATCAATATCCACATGACCATAGACTGCCTTTTTGGCCAGAGTAACAAAAATATTGCCAGGACCTGTAATCTTGTCCACTTTGGGAATGGTTTTTGTGCCAAAAGCCAGTGCAGCTACTGCTTGTGCACCACCAACCTTGAATATTCTTGTGACTCCAGCCAGTTTGGCGGCTGCCAGCACATAGGAATTTACCTGTCCGTCTCTGCCTGGCGGTACAACCATGATAATTTCTTTTACCCCAGCTACGGCGGCTGGTATTGCATTCATCAGAACCGAAGAAGGATAGGCTGCAGTACCGCCGGGAACATAAATGCCTACCCGATCCAGTGGTGTACACTTTTGACCCAACACAGCACCATATTCTCGTTCAGTAAACCAGGATTTGGGTAATTGTTCAACATGAAATTTTTTGATATTGGCAGCCGCCCTCTCTAACGCCGCCAGCACTTCGTTGTCAATGCCAGCTATAGCATTTTCTATTTCCGCTGGGGTTACTTCCAAGGTATCTGCGGCAATATCGGCACCATCAAACATTTTTGTGTATGTTAACACCGCTTCGTCTCCCTGTTTGCGCACTTCAGCGACAATACGTTCCACCACCCGTTGATCGGAAAGGTCT
>NZ_JBYKYF010000017.1:19393-21309 GCF_057736855.1 Sporomusa sp. | reverse complement strand
TTTGTTTACGGCGGATTATTATAATAGCATTTTCATTGTTTTATGTCAATACTATTTCTTATTCCAATTATTCTGTCGCTCGCAGCGGCTTTTATAGAATATCATGAACTTGTCATTATGTCAATTGTTTTTTGAGAAAGTAAATATCATCTCGTTAACAAGCCTTTGACGGAATATTAATGTAACAAACCTATAGACTTTTGTCAACCCTTCAACAAACAACAAATAAAGCGGTGCTTTCCTTATGAGAAAGCTCCCGCATCAGATAAAATCCATATTTAATCAATAATTAACCTGCTCTAAAACTCCCGCATCTGCAAGTAAAAGACCAAGTATAGACGAGCGACCAAGTCCCTGAATAATTACGTCAAGCTTCAGATAGGATAACCACCATCTGAACCATCTACTTATTTCACTTGTGTAGTTAAGAAGATAGGCAGCGTCATGTGTGAAATTTGGTCTTGCAGTTCCTCAATGCTATCAATATGAGCATCTTCATCACTGAGAATTTCTTCTAATATCTCACGAGTAGCGAAATCATTTACATCGCCAGCCAGTTTTATGGCTGCATTGTACGCTTCAATTGCCCCCTGCTCTGCCGCATGGTCATATTCTAGTTGTTTAGGAATATCACTGCCAATGTGTATTGGTTTTAAGTTAGATACAATCGGAGTGCCTTCAAGGAATAGTATTCGTGCAATCAGTTTTTCGGCATGCTTCATTTCTGAAATGGCCCGTTGTTCAAATAAATTGTGTAGTTTGTCATAACCCCAGTTGGCACACATTTCAGAATGAACAATGTACTGGTTAATCGCGCTAAGTTCATCAGCAAGAAGTGAATTTAAGGTTTCAATTAATTGAGGATTGCCTTTCATTCAATAAAACTCCTTCCTGTTATGTATTTTAGGCTTAGCTCTATCTTCAAGATACCATTTTCACCCTGTTAAGGCAATAGGGAATTTGTGCAAATTTTCAGTAAAGGTTATCCTATTTTTTAAAAATCAAACTCCCGTCCTTGGTGAACGGGAGTCCGGTTCTCTGCATTGCAATTGGAGCTACTTTCTCGTAGTACTTTGTTAAAATAAAACTTCTATTCATCAGATTGTTATTTGCTGCTTTTTTCAATTCCCAAGTAATAGTCTAAACTATATTTGCCTGGCCCTACAAAAGCGGCTCCAAAAAAACTTATTCCATCTTCCAAAGACTGCGAAGCCTTCTGTAGTCCTTTGCCGTCAATCATCTGGCTAGAAAATGCTATAAACATATTACTTAACAATAAAATACAGGCCGGACGATAGAATAATCCCAGTGCAAACAAAAGCCCGCCACCAAATTCGGCAAAACTGGCCATAAATCCCCAGAATACAGGAGCAAACTCAATCCCAAAAGTCCCCATAGTCTTGCCAAGTCCGGCCCATTTTACGGGACCGCCGATGATCTTTGGCCAACCATGCCACATGAACATACCGCCCAACCCCAAACGAAATAAGAGGAGTGCCAAATCCCGATATTGCGAAAGTATCTGCGCGAACCACTGCAACAGGTACTTCATAAACATTCACATCTCCTTACCATTGTCATACTTGACTTGTCCTATTGGTACTACAGTTGATTGGATACCGCGAAATATCTATTAATAGTTTTCCTCATTCATAACAAATATAGTAATCTTAAGTCACCACTAAACCATGACCAAATATTGACAGACAATTATTGTCGCAATATACTAAATTTATAGATTTAGTGCAGACTTATGGAGGGGTAAGCTATGAAAACAGTATTTTTGAACATAGCCAAATTGGACTTTGACAACAAACTTGATTTTTCGCAACTCGCTGAACTATCCACCATTACAACCTATCCAGCCAGTAATGACCAGGAAATTCTGACCAGAGTCCAGGATCAAAACATTGTCA
>NZ_JBYKYF010000017.1:0-19383 GCF_057736855.1 Sporomusa sp. | reverse complement strand
CATTGTCATTACCAAAGAACTGCCTTTAGGAAGAGAACTCATCCTACAATTCCCACCAACAGTCAAACTCATTTGCGAAGCTGGTACAGGGTATAATAATATCGATGTAAACGCTGCCAGAGAAAAAGGCATAACTGTCTGCAATATTCCCGGTTATAGCACAGAAGCAGTTGCGCAACTAGCAATTACCTTCCTACTAAGTCTAAGCGCTTCGCTGACAAAACAGCAAATCATGATTAAGCAAAAAAATTATGATAATTTCACGAAACATTTGCTAGTACCTCATTTTGAGATACAGAATAAAACACTAGGCATCATTGGGGCTGGCAGCATTGGGCAGCAGGTAATCAAAATTGCCCGTGCCTTGGGCATGAACGTCGTTGTCTATAGCCGAACCCCAAAAACGTGGAGCGACCCCCAAATAAAATCAGTTGCTTTAGAAGAATTGCTAAGACAGAGTGATTTTGTTTCCCTCCACTGCCCCCTCACCCCTGAAACAAAACACATTATAAATCAAGACAGTTTAGCACTCATGAAACAATCGGCCTTTATTATAAATACCTCGCGCGGAGCACTTATCAACGAAAAACACTTAATTGAAGCCCTCCAAACAGGAACAATCGCTGGTGCCGCCCTAGATGTCCAAGACCCTGAGCCCCCTGAATTAACCAATCCCTTATTTGACATGGACAACGTCATCCTGACCCCGCATATTGGCTGGAAACCACTTGAAACCCGCCAAAGACTCATTCATCTCCTGACAAATAATATAGAAGCTTTTATTAAAGGAAAGCCTATAAATGTCGTAAGTTAAATACCTCATAAAACACTGCCCCACGGCTACTTATGTGCGTGGGGCAGTAACATATTCTTTTTTTAATGATCAATCGACAGAAGTATGTTACAATAATGGTTATCACTATCAGGGAGGCAGAATATGTTAGATCAAGCATTAAAGCAACATTTATTAGAAATTTATTCGTACAATCATTTTGTAAACCTGTTAGAAATGAAAATTATAGATTTAGATGTAAATACAGCAAAACTATCAATGCCTGTGCTTCAGGATAAGCATACCAATCTATACCAGGTGGCTCACGGCGGCTCTCTGGCTTCGCTGGCCGACACTGCTATGGGAATGGCCTGTGGAACTACCGGCAAGAAAGTCGTAACTTTGGAAATGAATTTGAATTTTATCCGTGGAGTCGAATGCCAAGAAGCGATTACTGCGGTTGCAACGGTAATACATAACGGAAGCCGAACGATGGTTGTAGAAGCAGATATTTTGGACGGTGCGAACCGTTTAGTAGCCAAAGCCAGAGGAACTTTTTTTGTAATCGGTTCATTTATCTAGAAGCCGCGGAAACCTCTACTCTCTAATTAGGAAGTAGGGGACTTTTTTTGTCTATTGGCTTTTACATGTACATTACCTAAAAAAAATAATCGGTGACTCCCCTAGCCACAGCTCGTGCCATTTCATTCTGCCAGCCTGGATCTGCCAGTTTTGCCGCTTCCTCCATATTAGAAATAAAAGCCATTTCCAGGAGTGCTGCTGGTGCGTTTGTATATCGCAATATATAAAGTTTTGTTCTTTGTCCGGATCACCATCATCCCAGTCTGCTCGTAGCCATAACTCTGGAAAGGCTGACGTTATCTGATTAATAATACAAGTAGCTAACCGATCCCCCTCTGTCTTTCCTAATGTTGTGTAAATTTCAGTACCATGAGCTTGCGCACTGATTGCTGCATTACAATGAATAGATACTACCAAATCGGCTCCCCAAAGATTGGCAAGATTACAGCGATAGCTTACACTATGGGTTTCTGGCTGTTCCCGCTGAGTCCTTGTCAATAAAACCTGATACCCCACAGCCTCCAGATATTGTTTCACCAGCGTACTAACTGCCAGATTTACATCAGCTTCTTGTAAGTTGGTTATGGGATTAACTGCCCCCGGGTCGGTTTTTCCACCAGCATGTCCGGGGTCAATACAAATCTTCGCCACGAAACTTCCTCCCTTATGTGGTTATACGTGTAACCGCAGGTGTTTACCTATCACTTTCAATCAGCATTTATAGTATTACATTCTTTGTACCTCAGTAGTTAAACGCCAAAGTTTTTTGATTACGGTAAAAACAGTTTCAAAAAAAATGAGCCAAAGAAAACTTTGACTCGCAACATCGTATTGTCGAAATAGGAAAACCTTAGCGACTACTAATCAAGTTTCTGATATACGCATCGACTGTATAACCTATAACCCGTTTACCGGCAATGTCCGGGTGTAACCCATCCTGAGCATATTTGACTGGTAACAAACCATTTTCATCAGCTAACACACTGTATATATCAATATAGTAAGGTTGAGTTTTAATAAATGCATTGACTGTTGTTAATTCTTGCTGCCAGTTCTTAGCAGTTTCCTGATGAAACACCCGTTGTATGCGGTCAGGATTTAGAGGCGGAAGAGTTAAGAATATTGGCGTAACACCATTTTTCTTACATTTTTTCTTAATAGCTTGCAATGAGTCAATCACCTGTTGAGCAGAAGACCCGCCCCTTATACTATTTGTTCCTCCCAAAATTAGCAAATATCTAGGTTTAAACGGCAAAACCTCGGCTTCAAACCGTTCCACCAAAGCCTCGGCCGTATCACCACTTTTACCTAGATTCTTAACAGGGACCGATAAGTAATGGGAATAATCAAATCTCTCATCTGAAGGAGGATTAGATACGGCTCCCCCCCCATGAGTAATGCTATCTCCATAAGCTGCCCATTGGTAGCTGTCTGTTTCTACTTTGAACGCAACAGCCTCAGAGTATCCTCCCAGAGCTCGATTATCTTGGTCAAAGGCTCTTACCCGCCAATAATACACGCCTTGTTGGGTAAATGGTACAGGATCATAAAAATCAAACCCTGGTCCCATAGAGTAAGAGCGCACCCGGTAAGGAGACGGTTCCGTATTATTTTGCATATCCGGCATCTGGTTTGTTACTTCAATCTCATAACGTGCAGCCCCTAATACAGGAATCCACGAGTATACAGGATATAATGGTACCGGATTGTTAGTAAAGAGAGCAGTCGGAGTTGCCTGATCTGGATTTACTTCTGCCTGCGAAAGCAACACTGGCTGCGTAAAAGGCCCAACTGGATTCTCATCTAAATCCAAAGGGCGAACCCGGTAATACAGTTTTTCGATATCCTGATGTTTAAACAAGGCTAAATCTAACTCCACACCCGGTGTATATATATTAGTGGTTGTATAAATTACCTGCGTTGGCGGCGCTGGGATATCTTCCTTTACCGCATTGCTGGCTATTTCTAGTTCATACATGACTGCGTCTACAGCATTGGGCCATAATAACCGAATTTTACCTGCCTGTGCTGCTGTTGTTCCGGTTAAAAAAACTAGTATTGCTATCAGGACTATTATTCTTGCTAATCTCAAACCTTCGCCTCCGTTATACTACTACTATACATTTGTTTTTCATCAGCTAAGATCTACATTTCTTGATACATTAGCAAAATCCTGCAAGTTTTTCCTGGTAACTATAACCACAATCATTTATTATATATAAATGAGGATGTCAAAAAACATTTTTGCCACAACTGACATATAATTATTTTTTAAGCTTTACTTTTCTCTGAAACCATAGTATAGTTAACTTAACCCGTGCTTCAAGAAATTTTTCCATTAGTCCTTCTCATTATAGAGAAGCCCAATGCGTAAATCTTCTTAGCCAATGTAGGGTAATCTATTATGAGGAGGTCATACATCATGGCCCAAGACAAGACATTATCCTGCCGCGATTGCGGCGCTGAGTTTATTTTCTCAGCATCTGAACAAGATTTCTTTGCAGAGAAAGGTTTCACTAACGAACCTAGCCGCTGCCCAGAATGCCGTGCTGCCCGCAAACAGCAAAACAATCGTGGCGGCGCTGGTCGCAACTCCGGCTTCCACCAACGCGAAATGCATACCATCATTTGCGCTGCTTGTGGAGCGGAAGCCCAAGTTCCCTTCCGTCCTAGCAGTGATCGTCCTGTATATTGTAGAGACTGCTTTAACCAACAAAACGGCAGACGTTACTAAAACAATGCAAACCCCTTGCGACAACAGCGAGGGGTTTTTATATGTCATTTTTTGTTTAAAAAAAGACCAAGCTCGGCCAATTGACAACTAACAACTTCTAAGTTAGAATATAATTGTAAGTAAAATTCTGGGGGGTGTTACTGGATGAAAATTGCGCTTGTCGGCTTGGGAAGAACAGGAAGAATCGTAGCCCAGTATCTTTTGGAACAAGGTTCGCTCTGCATGGTACTTTGCAAACCAAACAATTTAAATGCTAACAGGGATTTGGGTGAGGTGTTAAACATCAAACCCACAGGAATCACGCTCGAAACAACCGCGCATTTAGAAAGAAAACTTTTTCATAAGAAACCCGATGTACTCATTGACTTTTCTAGTCACCACTTTCTGAAAGAAAACATACACACACTAGCTAAGTGCGGCGTAAACGTAGTAACAGCGGTAACAGACTATGATCTAGCCGAAATTGAGAAGTTTAAATCCTTGGCTGATAAAGGACATATCGGTATTGTAATGGCTCCCAATATTACCTATGGAGTTAACGTTCTGATGTTGATGGCTGAAATCGCAGCCGAAATTTTAGGTGATTATGACTTTGATGTTTTCGAAGAACATCATAAATATAAAAAGGATCGACCATCAGGTACTGCTATAAAAATTGCCAATAGAATTCGTAATCGCTTAGCCACTCCGAAAGAAATTCCTGAGCATGTTGTTAGGTCAGGTGGTATTGTCGGTAAGCATAAAGTGTTAATATGTGGTGAGTTTGACAAAATTGAAATTACTCATGAATCCTTCTCCCGCGTAGCTTTTGCTCAAGGCGCCTATAAAGCGGCTCAATTCATAGTCGGCAAAACCGGTTTTTACGAAATGAGCGATATTTTCGAAGTCGAGCGCCAACGGCGACGCCGCCAAAATGTAGTCCTGCATGAACAAGCCATTGCGCTAGAAAAAGAAGACCCGGCATAATACATAAAACTGATGTTTACTGAGGTGTATAGGTAATCTATGGATATCAGTAGAACAACAATAAATACTTCTTGTATTAAAATATAGTAAGACTACTTTATCATCTAGATGGTAGTCTTATTTTTCTGTCCTACTAAGATATAATATATGTTAAATTGCACACAAATGTATTTAATTTGTAAACATCCGTTGACAAAATTAGTGTTTTATTACTATAATTATAGTAATCATGGCAATGAGGCTTGTCTAAGATTTAGACAAGCCTCATAATATTTGAGGTGAAAGTGAAATATGGAAAAAACAAGTAACCACAACATCGATGCATCCATATTATTAGGTGAGTTAAAAAGAGCAAACAATGAGATGGGCAAGGTTATCCGTACAATTCAAGAAATTGCACAACAAACTAATCTTTTATCACTCAACTCAGCAATCGAAGCTGCGCGTGCTGGTGAAGCGGGACGAGGCTTTGGAGTCGTAGCCGATGAGATCAAAAAATTAGCTACACGCAGTTTTTCCTCTACCAAAGAAAGCACCAGAATCATCGAAAACATTCAGTCTAAAGCCAATGAAGTTATGGCCGTACGAACCGCTGACTTAGCCTATGATATCATTGATAAAATTGACCGTAACCTGTTTGAGCGCAACTGCGACGCACAAGCCTGGGCAGGCTTTCCACAGGTAAAAAACGCCCTTTGCTCCACAGCACCTGACCGTATTGAACAAGCAAACCGTCTGCTGCAAACACTTGTTGAAATTTATGAAGTATATTTTGATCTTTATGTGCTTGATACCACAGGAACCATCGTAGCTAGTGGTGTACGGCGTGATCTCATTGGCAAAAACATGGCTGATAAGAGCTGGTTTCAGGAGGTAAAAACGGCTAAAGCCATTTCAGTAAGCGACCTATACCTTTCCTCTGTTGAGAAACGATATACAGTAGCTTACTCTTGTCCGGTTCGCAGTGATACCGGAGAAATTATTGGCTATTTTTCCTCCCGGTTTAACTGGGATTACATTTACGACATATTAGATACAGCCCGTGTTGGAAAAAATGGCGATATCTTTATCATTAATAAGGACGGCTATGTTATCGCCCATCCTAGCCGCAAAGGCATTTTAGTTGATAATCTTAAGCACCTGGAAGCAGCCCAAAAAGCCATGCGCGGTGAAACCTATGGCTTTATCATTAAAAACGAACCTAATGGCAACACTAAGATTTACGGCTATGCGCATACTCGCGGTTATAATGCATACAAAGGAAAAAACTGGTCTGCGATTGCCAGTGCAACCATTTAATAAAAAAGATAATAAGCATACCAAAACAAGCCGCCACTTAAGTAGTAAACGGCTTGTTTTCTTATCTGTCTATATCACCCGAATGTAGGAAACTCCTCATGTTTTCCTAGTACCTTTAATGCTTCTCTGGCTTCGTCAATGGTTCTCCCAAGCTTTTCTACTCTTCTGGTATTGGAGTTTAACAAGAGGTATTCGCCGTTTAAAACCACAACCTGTTCTTCCATATCTTCACTAAACCAGTAGGTCGTAGAACCTAAGCTAATTGCCGACACCGGAACCATCTCCTTTACCATTTTTTAATAATTTCGCCAAAAATCAGAAAATTCCTGTATTTAGTATGACTATTTTTTTACTTTTTTACTCCCCCTTCCTACTAACCCTAATCTTAATTAAAACAATACCATATTATTCCAAAAAATTACAGGGATTACACTTAGATTTTTTTTGTATTCTTTGTTAAATGGCAACTGGCAAGACATCACGAAAGTTAACACTTTCGTGATGTCTTGCCAGTTGCACTTTGCATCTGAGTCAGGACAGAAATGATCCTGGCTGTATCTGCCATTCTTTCGGACGTTGAATATGATTATTATAAACCTGCGCAAAAGTCGGAGTTAATTCTTCAAAATCAATAATGAAAAGTCCTGGATTTCTCTTTAAATCAAGTTCAACCAACTGATTCATGGTACTACTGTCTTGACTGGATACAATGCGGACTACCGGAGTCGTTTTGCTGTTTATGCCTACCCCTAAAATCAAGCCGCTCTGATTATTACTAAGCCGTACCATTTTACCCATGGGATAAACGGCTACATTTTGGGTAAAAATGTCGACAATAGCCGGATTAAAATACTCGCCTGCTGCCTGATTTAAAATAGCAACCGCAAAATATACAGGTGTAGGCTTCCGATAAGGTACGCCGGCAATTAAACGGTCATATACATCTGCGATGCTGATAATTTGCGCATACTCGCAAATATTGTCTCCCCTAAGCCCCATAGGATAGCCACTGCCGTTCCAGCGCTCATGATGTTGAAAGACTGCATTAGTCACTTCGTTGGACAAAACATTATTTTCGCGTAATATCTCTAATGAGTAATAACAATGTCGCTTGTACTCATCACGCTCATACTTTGTCAAAAAGGGAGGAAATTGTTGTGCCACATATCTGGTAAATTTTGTTTTTCCAACATCATGCAGCATAGCTGCCAGCCCCAGTTCGCGTAACTGCTGTTGATCATACCCTAGGGCAAGACCAGTCATGACTGACAAAATACAAGTATTAACGGCATGAGAAAACATGTACGCTTCTTTTCGGCGTATATCCAGAAGATGAATCATAATTTCCGGATTTTGTTCAAGCTGATTGATGAAATTAGTAACCATATTTTGCACACGGCTGAGGTTTATCCCTTTACCGACACGAAACTGTTTAACTATCTCGCGAGCAGTGTCCATGGTTTCTTTTCGCTGTTGGGGAGTATTAAAATCCTCTGATTCACTCTCATCTACCACCAGCTCAGGATAACCGACAAACAATGTTTCAATACCTTTATTGCGAAGATAACGAATATACCTCTCCTTAATTTCTACACCTTCATGAAGCAACACCGTACCATCAGATGAAATCAGTGGCTTAGATAGGTACATGCCTGGTTGTATTTCATCTAAAGATATACTCTGCATAGATTCCTCCTTTTCATGATAAGCATGTCGCCTATCAGCTGTAAAAATGTAATTACATAACTATATTTATATATATTATCGAACATAATTAAAAATTCTTTATAGACGAAACAAGTCATTACCAATATTTTGGTTCACATTTCCAAAAAAATACCCTCCTGAGTTGCCAAAAGGCATCTACAGGAGGGTATCATTTTGGGAATTATACAGATTCTAAAGATTCGATAACTGGTGGTGTAAACGGAGCAGGCGATTCAAGAACTTCTGTCGGTAACCCCATTGTGGCCAGTAAATCAATAAATGGTTTTGGATCCAATTCTTCTACATTCACCATATGTTTTACATCCCATATGCCACGGGCAACCAAAATAGCTGCCGCCGCTGCCGGCACCCCTGCCGTATAGCTTATGGCCTGAGACTCAACTTCTTTATAACATTCAGCATGATCACAGGTATTATAAATAAAGATTTCCCGCGGTTTATTATCTTTAGTTCCACGGATATAGTTGCCGATACAGGTCTTACCGGTATAACCAGGCGCTAAAGAAGACGGATCTGGCAATACGGCTTTTAATACTTTAATCGGTGCAATTTCAATACCTTCGGCTACTTTCACCGGTTTTTCCGAAAGAAGTCCGATATTATTCAATACATTAAACACATTCAGATAATGGTCGCTAAAGCCCATCCAAAAACGAATGGAATTTGCATCAATGTTTTGCGAAAGCGAATGCAGTTCATCATGTCCTGTCAAATATATCGGACATTTTCCTACCACCGGGAAATCATAATCCATTCTTATGGAATGAACTTTTTGCAGCACCCATTTACGGTCAATCCAAGTCCATACTTTCCTAAATTCCCGTAAGTTAATCTCTGGATCAAAATTAGTGGCAAAATACTTGCCATGATTGCCTGCATTAACATCCATGATATCAATAGTATCAATGGTATCAAAATACTCTTTTTGGGCCAAAGCACACCATGCATTAACCACACCAGGATCAAAACCAACGCCTAAAATTGCGGTAATTCCGTTTTCTGCACAACGACCTTTACGTTTCCATTCATAGTTGGCATACCAGGGTGGGTTTTCACAAACTTTGTCAGGCTCTTCATGGATGGCTGTGTCCATATACACAGCGCCGGTTTGAATGCAAGCTTCCAAAACCGACATATTAATATAGGACTGCCCTACATTAATGACAATTTCCGACTGAGTATCTTTGATTAAATTAACCAAAGATGGAATATCTAACGCATTCACTGTCCGTGAATACAGTTTTTTAGTTGGGTCTTTCAGATGATTCTTTCGACGTATGCTTTCAATGATAGTGTCACATTTTTTTTGGGTTCGTGAGGCAATACAAATGTCACCTAACACATCATTGTTCATGGCGCATTTATGAGCAACTACATGAGCTACTCCCCCGGCGCCGATAATCAAAACATTTTTTCTCATTTCTCTCTCCTTTTCTTATTATAAAATTTATATTTTTATCAGGATAAACTATTTATGAAATCGGAATATCCAAATTCGCGGATAACCTCAATCGTATCATCCAGCCTTCGCACAACAATGGCTGGCATCTGCAATCCATTAAACCAATTCTTTTTTACCATAGTATAACCAGCTGCGTCGGCAAACCGTATTTCACTGCCAATCGTTAGTTTATCTTTAAAATTAAAGATGCCAAAAACGTCACCAGCCAAACACGAACGCCCGGCAACCATGTATCGATAATTTCCATTTTCGCCAACATCCATCTTGGCAGATAATCGGTAAATCAATAAATCCAGCATATGTGCTTCTACCGAAGCGTCAACAATGGCTATATCCATTTCATTATGCACTATGTCAACTACACGGGTGACCAGTTCGGCACAGCCAGTAATAGCACTCTCACCCGGTTCTAAATACACTTGCACATTGAATTTGTCAGCAAACTCTGCTAGCTTTTTACTAAATTTTTCAACTGGATAGCCCTCTTTAGTAAAATATAAGCCGCCGCCCAAACTTACCCATTGAAGTTGCTTGAGCATATCCCCATACCGTTCACCAATAGTGTCCAACTGCACAGCAAATTGGTCAAAATCATCATTTTCGCAATTATAATGAAACATTAAACCACTGATACGGGGAAGCTGTTCTGCCAGCAGGGCTTTATCCACCACGCCTAACCGTGAATATTTTCGTGCTGGATCGGCCAAGTCAAAATGCGAGTAACTGATTCCGGGGTTTACGCGTAAACCAAGTTTAGCATTCTTGGCAATGTCATAGTACCGCTCTAGCTGGGAAACAGAATTAAAAATGATTTTGTCGGCAAATCCGGCAACCGCTCGAATATCCTCTTCAGAATAACCCACACAATACGCATGAGTCTCCTTGCCGAACTTCTCATAGCCCAGTCGGGCTTCATACAGTGAGCTAGAGGTAGTTCCGTCCATATACTGGCGCATCAAGTCAAATACACACCATGTAGAAAAACACTTGAGCGCCAATACCGACTTAGCTCCGGAATGCTGTCGCACCTGTTCAATGATTTGTAAGTTGCGCAGCAATTTTTTTTCATCAATAAGATAGTAAGGTGTAGCAATCTTCATTCAGCAACGTTCCTTTTTTTGTAATTATTCTCCAAATAGGAGCCTGGGCTCAGGACATAAAAACGAGCCACCTCGCCCTGTGCAACCCGTTAAACCGGATTGATGAACCAAGCAGCCATCTCACTGCGTAACTACTTTATATTATTTCTCATTAATAATAGCAAAAATCTGCTCATTTGTCGATATTTCTTTAAAAACTAGCAAAAAATCTATTTACTTGTTGTTTCATCCATAGATTGCTATTATTTACGTAGTTAGCTATAGCAACCAAATTGTTCAAATGTATTTGCGTGTATATAAAACGGAAAGCCAAACTACTTCCTAAAATCCTTGCTATTGTCATAGTTTTGTCATACTTTAATGATATTGTTTGGTAGATGGCAAAATCTATTGCAGCCATCATTCATTAGGGTATTGCTTTGAAGGAGGATATATGATGAATAAAAAAGTGTTAACCCTTCTCGCAGGAACTATGTTGGTAGCCAGCGTTAGCTTTGCTGCACCAATTACCGACGTACAACATGACGAAACTTCATTAGGGTATAACCACTACAACCTAGATGCAGCCGGAGTAGACTTTGATGACGACAGTTTCTATCTGGAAAATGGAGTTTCCGATAAAGTAATTCTTGGTCTTGAAAGAAACACCTATACCGTTCCAGGCACCCATACTAACCTTACTGACGTCTATGCACATTATAAACTAGATTCAAACATTCGCCTTATACTCGGAAACCGACACTACAGTGACGGGCCAAATAAAATGTTTTACGGTATTGGTGCCAATACCAACCTGGCATCACGTCTTGATGGTTATGCCTCAGTAACTTCCAGCAGTATTGCTACTGAGTGGCAAACAGGCGTAAATTATAAGCTGAACAATCAAACCGCCCTCCACCTTGGTTACAAATCTTACAAGGAAGATGGTCTCTCAAGACTTGATGGCGTAGGCTTCGGCGCAAGTTACAACTTCTAACATGTGTCCCTAAAACTAACACATCAAAGCCAAATACTACCAGGAGCAAATTCACACCTGCCCTGGTAGTATTTTTTGTATTTACCCCGGATACCATGATATTCCTTTATAGGGCAGACACTGACACTACTTCCAAGTAATTTGTAAAGGATTTCTCTCTACCAATCGTTTGTAGGTGTATTGGGGATAACCAACCATCAGCGCGCCAGTGACACCAAGCTCCTCTGGCAAATCCAGCAAATCCAGCAACGGTTGATAGCCGTTAGCGGCACAAGCCTCTAAAAATCCTGCCCAGCAAGTCCCCAGTCCTAGCGTTGGCGCATACAGCTCAGCATACGCCAACGAAAAATGGGTGTTATCCCGGAAGCGTGCAAGCATACTTTTAGCCCCAGCCGCTACCACCAAACAAGGAGCTCCTCGCAAAATTACATCTACCCCAGTTGTCCGATACTTGGTAACCACACTAGAAAAATACGGAGCCCACACAGATGCAGTTTTGATCGCTTCCTCCATCCAGTCAATGGTCAACGCCGTAAATTGGCGTAAAGTTTCCGGCTGATCATAGACATAGTAGCTGACTCCTTGAAAATTGCCGCCAGTCGGTGCATACCGGGCAATATCCAAAAGTTGAACAATTTTATCCCGTGGTACGGCCATGTCCTTATATGCGCGAATAGAACGCCGTGAACGAAGGAAAAGGGCCGCCGTATCGGCATCAAGCACAGGCTTAGTAGGAAGAGGCGTTTGTTTAGCTAAAGGCGCTTTGCGATTATCTAAAGCAGCCTGTGGACAGACAGCGACACAGTGCCCGCAAGCAATACACTTCCCCTCTGAGTAGTACGGTCCCTGCTCTCCCATACCGATAATTCCCAACGGACAGACATGAGCACAAAAGCCACAGTTAATACACTTTTCTTGATCGACTTGTATAAGTTTCACTACACCAATTCTCCTTTATCATAGATTCTTGTAAATTCTGCATGTTTGCTAAAATTCCTTCAAGTTCATATTTTTAAGAAATACAATTTCCCTTTACAGCAAGAAACATTTTCCAATTAATAACAATCGAGTAGTCATCTACCAAACAAATGGGTAGTCGACTACTCGATTCTCTGCATTTGACCATATTAGCTAGCGGGTTCATAACAAAGCGCCTCGTCATTAAACGTAAAACCGTGGGGTTCCGCCACTTAACCAACCAGTGTTCTTCACCATGGTATGTATCAACTTTAGTATATTCCAGTGTATTCTAATGTCCCCGACAAAATACTCGCAGCCATACGCTTATTACTATAATGCTTACCGCAACACCTGCAGCTATTAACCAAGATTGAACCATGACATTGCCAAAATAACAAAACGCAATAGCTCCAGGCACACTGCCTACCACAGTTGCCAATGCATATGGCCAAAATCGAACTTTTGACAATCCTGCAAGAAAACTCACGGCATCCCACGGAATAACGGGAGCCAAACGCAGAAGCAATATGGTTTTAAAGCCATGCGTTGTTGCCTGATTATCCAATTCTTCCAAACATGTTCCTTTAGTCCACAATTTGAGCCTATCATGTCCCAAAAGCCGAGCAGTCCAAAAACATAAAGCGGCCCCACAAACAGTGCCAATAATCAAATATATCGTTCCCCATACAGGCCCAAACGCCAAGCCCCCAGCCAAACCCAAAATGGCAGCAGGAAAAAAGAAAAACGGCCGCAGGATATTGCACACTATGTAAAGCAGCGGACCCCAGTATCCTAAGGATAACATCAGAGTCCGTATGGTTTCTGGTTTAAACCGTTCTATCCCCAATAGGTAAACATATCCAATCCCTATCACAATAAAACCGGCAAAACATGTGACAATGGCCGGCCTAACAACTGTTTGACTGTAGTATCTCATAGATATCAATTATATACCTTTTATCACTTTTATGTAAAGCTAAATCTTTACTAAATCTCTCATGCACCAAACCACTATAATACAAGCCAGCAAATCCACGCCTAAAATGTGCACCTTAATTTCGTTGGCGTAAATCCTTTTGCGGAGTAGCAATAATATATACATTCCGTACCACATGACCAGGATTAAGGTATTGAGCATCAAACCACATATCCTGAAATCGTAAAGCATTAAAAGAAGATATCCCATCCGGATTGTTTATCGAGAACCAATGAACTGCAGGATCGGCAAAAAAAATAGTGTCAGGCCCTTTCGTGGGCGATTCAGAAGCTGCATAGTACCCGGTCACTACCACCCAATGTCCGCCCCAGTCAATCCATTCCACCAGTGTAGGTATTCCTTTTTTCAGGTTTTCACGAAGTAGTCCAATAGTTCCATTATAACCAACAGTTACGTGAAATCCGTTTTTCTTTAACCATTGTTCTATCTGCTCTGGGGTAGTACCAGGCCGCTTAGAATTCATATCTCCGGTTCCCATTTCCCGGGCGATAGTCATTTCCGTTGCGTGGTTCATGGCTTCCTCACCTAGAAGATTATACCAATGCAAGAGGGACATGACCGCAGCCGGACCGCAGGTATAATCAGTAGTCTGTTGATAGCCTTTAACGCCAAGCGATATATAGTAGGGACTTGATTTCATTTCATAGTAGTTGGCAGCACCAGTTGAGTTTGGCGGCGGCAGGCTGACATCTTCGCCAGCAAGATTTGTCGTTGCATAGCACATTAAAAGGCAAAAACAAAGTAATGCTGACCTCCAACAATTAACCTGTATCCATTTGGCAACCATACTGCCCTCCTATACGCCTACGCTTAGCAGCAATCTCCTACCATCATCGTAAAGCGGTGATTGCAGCTACTGTCACTAATGTATGACAGCAAAATATAAATAATTACTGCTAAGAACAGGCCTGTGCAAAAACAGAAAAAATAAAGTTGTCTAGCTCCTGTAAACCTATGCGTATGTTTTCTTAAGCCAATTTTTACCTTCTACCAATCTGGCAATAAGCATTGAGCAAACCACATTGCCGGTAGAATTTAATAATGTTGCCGGGGCATCAATGATGGTGCTGATGACTGCAATAATGGGAAGAACTTCTGGCGAAAAACCATAAACACTAATAATCAGCATTTCGCCAATCATACCGCCGCCGGGAATGGCTCCCATAACCGCCCCAACCAAAAAAGATACGCCCACAATCCCCAGGCAGGTAGAAAAATTACTCATATCCATGCCGAAAATACCAAATAAAAAAACGATTTTTAGTACCCCGCCAAAAACAGAACCATCTTTATGAATGTTAGCGCCCAACGGAATAACGGTTTCCACCATATCTTTAGGTACCCCAATCGCCTTTGCCGCCACTAGATTAATAGGAATCGAAGCAGCACTTGAGCAGGTAGCAAGCGCCGTAACCGATGGAGCTAATGCATTGCGCCAAAATACCTTAACCCCGTTCTTGCCTGCGGCAATATAGGCATAGAGACTAAAAAAGCCAAAATAATAAATAATAGTCAAGACTAAATAAGTAATAAATGTCTGTAAATACCCCTGCAGGATTTGTGTTCCAAGCTCTCCGACCACATTAGCAAAATAGGCTCCCAACCCAATGGGTGCATAATACATAATAAGCTGGACTATCTTCATCATGACCTGAGTTGCCGCTGCCAGAAAGGCAGCAACCGGTTTCGCTGCTTCACCCACTAAAGCTGTAGCTAGTCCGGTCAATGCCGCTAGCACAATTAAAGGCAAAATGTGAGACTTAGAAAGTATCAGCGAAAAATCAGCTACCGTAAAGGTTTTCACCAACTGCTCCAAAATACTAATCTGGGCTGCTTTATCCTGACTGCTCGGCTCAGACTGAACAACATTTTGCAATGAAGAATAATCAATTCCCGCTGTTGGATTCATAAGCAAGGTAACTCCAAGCCCCAATACTGCCGCAAGAAAAGCCGTAGCAAAAAACACCAGAACCGTACTGGCCATAATTTTGCCTAGCCGTGTCATTTCTCCCATCGACGCGATCGCCGAGGCAATACTGAAGAACACCATAGGTACAATAATCATAAATAACAGATTGAGGAACAAATCTCCTAACGGTTTAAGGACCGAAGCTTGCGGGCCTAACACTGCCCCCACTGCCCCACCAATAAGAACTGAGCCTAATAAAATAACAGAAAATACATAATCTTTTAAAATTAATTTCATAATATTAGATCACCTAGTTCCTTTCGTAAAAATAGCTGCTGCAAGACCAATACAAACTAACCTTCATAACCATCGCAAGGCAATGAATAGTAATAAAGCTGCAGAGAAATTATTCCTCTACAGCTTTATTGCTATTCAACACATGATCAAAGAAGCAAACCTATCTTTCAAGCCAGTGTACCCAATTATACATTAGGATTCCCCAGTATCTTACACATATTCGACCAAAAATTCCACAGCTTCTGCTTCCGGACATTCATCCACAATGTCACGGATAAAGTTAACTTGCCTGTCTAACAAGACACCGCTACTGCTTACCATGGCCACACCAATCACGGCTCGCTGCCAGGAATCCTGGAATTCTGTCTCAGCTACTGATGCGTTTACCCGTGAACGAATCCGCTCGGTAATCCGCTTAATAATCTGCCGTTTTGCCTTGAGCGAGCCGACATCAGGTAAAAACAGTTCGATAGTACAAATGGCAACCTGCATATTAGCCTCCGACAATCTGAACGGCAACCTGGCGACGCCGTGGACCGTCAAATTCGCAAAAATAAATTGCCTGCCATGTACCTAAAAATAAATCATGATTTACAACCGGTACAGTAATGGATGAACCTACTAATGAACTCTTTACATGGGCCGGCGAATTGCCTTCTCGGTGCCTATACGGAAGGTTAGGAACCATCTGGTCAAGCGCTTTTAGCATGTCAGCAACCACATCAGGGTCAGCATTTTCATTGATGGTTACGCCTGCAGTCGTATGGGGTACAAATACCTGGCAGATTCCTTGCTGAATACGGCTGCGCCGGACATACTCCCTTACTTGTGCCGTAATATTGATAAACCCTTTTACCGGAGTATCCAGCCAAAATTGTTCCATCCACTTCACCTCGTTATTACCTTTATGAGATAATTTACTATAGTAACATTTTTTAACAATAACATTGTCAATATGCCGGCTCAGAATCCATTATTCCGGCGTCTGCATCATCGCTTCCCTAAACTTGCCCGGGGAACAGCCCATATATTTTTTAAAAACCAGAATGAAATATTTATAGTCCTGAAAACCTACGGTCTCACCAATTTCATATACTTTCAACTTGTCCTGCTTGAGCAATTCTACCGCTTGAAGGACACGATAACGGTTTAAAAAATCATTAAAGGTATAATTGGTCTCCTTTTTAAACTTTAAGTTTAAATATGTGCTGGAAATACCATATTTCTTGCTGAGATCATTAATGGATATTTTTTGGGCATAACAGGTTCTAATATACTCCAGCATCTTGCTGGTATATTTGCTGGTATCTGCCTCCAGAATATGAGGATCAATTAGCTTATCAGTGGATATATGTTCCAATGCCGCTACATATTTTTGTACTTTTTTCTTGGTTTCAATTTTACTGGTAAGTTTCTCTAAAATTTTGTACAGATGATCAAAATCAACGGGTTTGAGTAAGTATTCGGTAACATTGAGGGAAATAGCCTTTTTCGCATATTCAAATTCGCCATAACCGGATATAATAATGGCCTCATACTCGTACTCACCAATACTTTCTTCCAGCATTTTCAAACCATCTTTACAGGGCATTTTTACATCGGTAATTACGATGTCCGGGCGAATTTCTTTGATCTTCATCAGTCCCTCTTCGCCGTCAGCTGCCTCACCAGCCACAACGCAATTTACTTTCAGCCAATCCACCATAAAAATAAGCCCTTTGCGGATGATATCCTCATCTTCTACAACCAAGACCTTATACATCGTTATCCTCCAATATCGCAGGTATCTTCAATAGAACCCTCATACCCTTCCCATGAGCAGACTCAATGGTAAGACCATACGCTTGGCCATATAATAATTGTGCCACCCGGTGAACATTATACAAACCGATACGCTCAGGCATCGCATTCTCATCGTTAAGCACAGCTTGCAGCGTTTCCAGTTGTGCTTGGTCAACACCTGGTCCATCATCTTCGACACAAAGTACAAGCTGATTATCCACCACACGGCCAGTAATCTGGATGACTATTTTTTTGGATTTTTCCAACCCATGGATGATGCTGTTTTCTACTATCGGCTGAATGAGCAGTTTAGGCACCTTACAGGTTAAAATAGCTTCATCAATATCAATACTATACTCTAAACGCTGATTGTGCCGCATTTTTTGGAGTAAAAGATAATCCCGCACATAACCGATATCGGTTTTTAAAGACACATGCGTACTGCCATAATTGATACTATAACGCATCAGATTGGCAAAAGCCACCACCATTTTGGCTGCCTGATCCGGATTAATTAAGATTTCATACCGCAGTGCTTCCAGTACATTAAAGGCAAAATGAGGGTTAAACTGCCCTTCCAGATGTTTGACTTCCATTACCCGCTTGCGTTCAGCCATTTCGTTATTACTTTGAATCAAATGCTGAACTTTGATCATCATGCGATTGAAATTGTCATACAGCATTTGAAATTCTTCAAACGTCTGCGACTTAATTCTGTAGTTAATATTACCTTGCCGACATTCATTAACTGCATATAGCAGTTCATCGATGGAGTAGAGATGGCGTTCTGTTACCTTATCGGCCAAAAAGCGCATCAAAAGAAGTAAAAAGCCACTAATGCAAATAAGGAAAATCGTGCCAAACTGAATAATTTGTTGTTGTTGTGCAACAGAAATCATGGTAATGATTCTGATATTGCTGTCCGCTATCGTATTGGTGGTAACATGGAACGGCTTTTTGTCGATAACAATGGTAGATTTATTTTCTGAGTCATCTTTATATTTACCAAGTGAATCGATCAACAGGCTATTGGTAGAAAAAATGACATTATTAAAAGCATCGGTTATGACAATAATATCGGCATCGCGGTTACGCATAAGGGTACTAAAACTATCTTCTTGCAAACAAAAAACCAGATATCCCATAATCCTATTATTAGCCATGATCGCCCTGATAAATGTTAAGTTTGCTTGTTGGCCATGCTCAAAAGGAATATGCACGACGCCACTATAGGTCTTACCTGGATCAGTAGCTACACTCGTTAATGCTTCCTGAATGGTTCGATTGGCTAAAAACATCTGTTTGTTTGTTTTATAAAGATTAGTAGCAATTATCTCTTTTTCATGATTTAGCAATACAAAATTAGTTCTAAGCTCTTGGCTAAGCGAAAACTCATATAATAATTGATTAACATCACGAAGCTGATCCTGTTCTATAATAGCTCTGGTTAGTTCTTCCCTTTCTGCAAAATCTTTGATGCCCTTGTGATAACGATTCCACTGATCGGCAATAAAGCGGCTTACCGTTTGATTACAGTCAGTATTTGCCTTCACAACAAATAACCGGTAATTCAGCAGCATAAAAGCGAAAAATATGATAAACATCAGACAGATCAATGCTACGATATACCGGACAAATACGCGCTTCATATAGTCTTTAAATGTTACGGTTTTTTCCATGTCTTCACCAATTTTTTATTGATTGCTTTCCATAAAAAATATCATTGTTTTCATTATAAAACAGGGTCCCCATTATGGGAACCCTGTCAGGCTGTCGACAAAGTATTGTCGATAGCCTTTTTATTTATTATGATCATCTG
>NZ_JBYKYF010000350.1:0-2837 GCF_057736855.1 Sporomusa sp. | reverse complement strand
AATGCTTTTTTGTCCGCTTTGGATAGCAGCCCTTACCGCTTGTGCATCAAGAATTTGTTTTTTGGCTGGCTTCACTCCAGTGCTCGATAAAACCGGCAGTCTTTCCTGTCCGAGTACTTCTCTGGCTGCTGCAGCCAACCGCTCTACCGGTGTAAGCTGCACACCAAAGCTTTCTATTTTTTTTAGATTGGCGATCAACGCTTCTCGCAATGCCGGCGTTGCATTTGCCATATTTTTTTGCATTCGCCAACTATCTTGCGGATCGGCAGCATTTTTTGCTGCAATTACGGGCTTACCCAGCATCAAAGCTTGAAGCAGCACGGTACAAACTAGGTTATCAGCCAGAGTATGTGCCAATTTGGCTGCTGTATTTTGGGTTAGTACAGGCACCAAAACCACATCTGCAAGACGCAAATACTTTCCTGGATAAGGAGACTGGGTAGTAACAATTTGTGTACAATTCCCCAGTTTCTCTTTGATCCAGTTTTCGCCGATAATGGTTTCGGCTGCTTGTGAAAGCACAACCGTAATGTGCATGCCGCTGTCTTGTAATTTTTTTAATTCATCCAGGCCAACCTCTAGTCCAATGGTTCCCCCCGTAAAAATGGCCAATGCTTTATAAACTGGTTCTCTTGACTGTGCCGGCATCTGATAATCTGCCTGACCGAGCCGCCGTAGTACCTCAGCGGTAATTACCTCCACAAGTTTTTCAGTATCCACTTTAGCTCTCTCCTACTTGCACAGTGTAACCATATCGCCATTTTTAAGCTCTGCGGCATTGGCTTCATCTGTGTCAATGTGAAATTCCAGCCGGAAATCCGGCTTTACCCGAACAAGCACATTATCAAAGGTTCCGCCCCGGGGGCCTTGCACCCTAACTGTTACCCGGTCGCCATCGGCTACTTGAAAGGCTTTGGCATCCGCTTCATTCATGTGTATATGCCGGGCAGCGCAAATAACTCCTTGCGTAAGTGTAACCGCACCATTAGGACCAACGACAACAATGCCGGGTGACCCCTCAAGTTGGCCTGAGTCTCTTAGCGGCGGCACTACTCCTAAACTAAATCCATCGGTACGGGAAATTTCCACTTGCGTAAAGGTACGCACCGGCCCTAACACTCTTACATTACGTATAACCCCTTTAGGCCCAACCAAAGTCACTGTCTCTTTGGCAGCATACTCGCCTACTTGTCTAAGATCTTTGTCTTTAGTTAAGGCATAGCCGTTGCCAAACAGTATTTCGAGATGCTCGGCAGACAGGTGGATGTGGCGGTTGGATACACCTACCGGTATACCTTGCTCAGCGTTTTTGACTTGCTGTAATGCAGGCAGGGAAGCCAATACTTGTCTTACGATTTCTTCGATTATTTTCTGCTCCATCATCTCACCCCCGGATTGCCATTGTTAACATGCTACGCGCTCTTACTCCGCTTGGGGCAGTATTTTTTCAATATCGGTGTGAGGACGGGGAATCACATGAACAGATACCAATTCCCCTACCCGTTGAGCCGCAGCTGCACCACTGTCAGTAGCAGCTTTTACCGCCCCTACGTCACCACGAACCATCACAGTTACCAAACCTGAGCCAATTTTTTCATAACCAACCAAAGTTACGTTAGCGGCTTTTACCATAGCATCCGCAGCCTCAATAGCCCCTACCAAACCTTTGGTTTCTACCATTCCTAATGCCTCTCCACGCATAGTTATTCATCCTCCTTGTTGTTTTTGTCATAATGAATGCAAGTAACTCTAGGATCGCCTTTTTTCCTTGTGCACGCAGGATCACCGCATAAGTTGCATACTTCTGCCGAGTTCTGTACCGCAAAATTTGCCGCTGTTTGCTTGGCTGCTTGCTGTGGTGTTTGTGCTGGTACTGCAGCAGATTCTTGAGGAGCGTCAGCTTGCATGCTTTTGTTGCTATTTTCAGCAGCTACTCCTGCCGGCGGGGAAGAATTTTCCGCCCCCGACGCAGCTATGTTATCTCCAGAAAGGGTATCTGTCGGCGCTGGTTGCGCCAGTATATACCCTACCGTGTCTTTGGTAAGTACAATGGAATGTACTTCATTGTGCGGACGGGGTATAACATGTTTGGCAACCACTTTATTAATTTTGGCTGCAGCGGCTGAACCTGCATCCACCGCCGCTTTGACAGCCCCTACATCACCTTCAAGTTTGATAACCACCATGCCGCCACCTTTGGAAAGTTCATAGCCAATAAGTTCAACATTAGCGGCTTTAACTGCCGCATCAGCCGCTTGTATACCAGCAGCCAAACCTACGGTTTCAATCAGTCCTAAGGCGTTTTTTACCATGTATTCACCTCCCCATGGCCTTGCCATTTTCCTGTAATATTTTTAGGACAATTTCACGAACAGCTGTATAAAGCTCTGCTATATCCTTGTTAAGGTCATATTTATCGATACTTGCGTTATCTTTGTTGATTTCCCTTGGTTCACAGCCAACATGAACTGCTATTTCGTCTACGGCTTGCTCATCAGGCATGTTTTCTTTAAACGGCAACCCTTTTACCAGGCGCGCTGCATTGTAACCCAAAGTACGCCATGCTGCCAGCGAGCTTTCCCCCTCCAGTATAAACAGCGGCTGACTTTCTGGCATTTTATAGTAATGCACACACAGGCCATCAGGACTGATACCGATTCCTACCCCGAGCGGCGAGTTTTTGGCCCCCATATAAGCAAGGGTTACTGCATCTGCCGGAGCACCGCTAACCAATGAATAGGGTACTCCTTCTTCTTCCATGCCGGCCTTAATTTCCCGCAGCTTAGCTTCACAGTCGAAATCCGGATAGACACAAATCATTATGCTGGGTTTGTTTA
>NZ_JBYKYF010000349.1:0-2862 GCF_057736855.1 Sporomusa sp. | reverse complement strand
GGCACACGGAGCCAAACAGCGTTTAATATGATGTTCCAGACAAGGGCGCTTGGCATCCAGACGGCGGCAGGAGCGCAGAGGAAACAAATTTTTCAAGAGTTTCAGTGTTTCGTGCACTGCCCCCGCGCTGGTATATGGTCCAAAATATCTGGCCCCGTCTTTTAATACCTTGCGGGTGGCATATACCAAAGGATAGTCTTCATTAGTCACTTTAATATAAGGATAGGTTTTGTCATCCCGTAGGCTGATATTGTATTTGGGCCGATGTTTTTTGATCAAATTGCATTCAAGGATCAGAGCTTCTATTTCGGAAGCCGTAATAATATACTCCAGATCAGCAATCCGTGCCACCATAGCTAATACTTTGGGAGAATGATTACGGCTGGACTGAAAATAAGATCTCACCCGATTTTTTAAGTTAATGGCTTTGCCGACATAAATGATCCGGCCTTTATCGTCTTTCATTAGATAAACGCCAGGCTTATCAGGCAATAACGCCAGTTTTTCTTCTACTGCAGGGGATATCACAGGTATGGCCGGACACCTCCTTACCTATTGCCGCGGCCCGCGCGCCAGAATCGGAGCTAAAAACTGGCCGGTATATGACTGAGGTACGGTTATCACTTCTTCGGGAGTACCTTGAGCAACAATGGTACCACCCCGGTTGCCTCCCTCAGGCCCCAAATCAATAATATAGTCGGCAGTTTTAATCACATCGAGATTGTGTTCGATAACCACAACGGTATCGCCACCATCCACCAGGCGCTGCAAAACCTCCAACAGACGGTGAATGTCTGCAGTATGCAAACCAGTAGTCGGTTCATCAAGAATATATAAAGTTTTTCCGGTACTACGCCGTGCCAGCTCAGTTGCAAGCTTAACCCTTTGTGCCTCTCCACCGGAAAGTTGAGTTGCCGGCTGGCCAAGCTTAATATATCCCAACCCTACGTCTTGTAATATCTGCAACTTGCGGTAAATTTTAGGGATATTTTGGAAAAACTCAGCAGCTTCATCCACTACCATGTCCAAAACCTGGGCAATATTTTTCCCTTTATAATGCACTTCCAGTGTCTCGCGATTATAGCGGGCACCTTTGCACACCTCACAGGGTACATAGACATCAGGCAAGAAATGCATTTCGATCTTAATAATCCCGTCCCCTTTACAGGCTTCGCAGCGACCGCCTTTGACGTTAAAACTAAAGCGGCCCGGACGGTAGCCGCGCATCTTGGCTTCTGCCGTCTGGCTGAACAGCTCCCGGATACTATCGAACAAACTCGTATAAGTTGCCGGATTGGAACGCGGTGTCCGGCCAATAGGTGACTGGTCAATTTCAATAATTTTATCAATGTATTCTAGGCCGTAAATTGCATCATGCGCTCCCGGCCGCGCACGGCTAGTACGGTATAGCTGGCTTACTAAACCCTTATATAAAATTTCGTTGACCAATGTACTTTTACCTGAGCCAGATACTCCGGTAACAGCGGTAAATACTCCTAAAGGAAACCGGACATTGACCTTTTTAAGATTGTTTTCTCTGGCTCCAATAATTTCTATCCATTTACCATTAGGCTGCCGGCGAACCGCCGGTACCGGAATCGCTTTGCGCCCGCTCAAATACTGACCGGTCACCGAGGCTTCACAGGCTTTGATATCATCAACAGTACCTTGGGCGACGATTTCCCCGCCCTTGGCACCGGCAGCCGGACCAATATCAATAATATGATCAGCCGCATACATGGTATCTTCGTCATGCTCAACCACCAGCAGCGTATTTCCCAGGTCACGCAAACGCTTTAGCGTGTCTAAGAGACGGTTATTATCGCGCTGATGCAGGCCAATGCTAGGCTCATCCAAAATATACAGCACCCCGACAAGCCCTGAACCAATTTGGGTCGCCAAGCGGATGCGCTGGGCTTCGCCGCCAGAAAGCGTGCCAGCAGCCCGGTCAAGTGTCAGATAATCTAACCCGACATTGATCAAAAAGCCCAGACGGGCACGAATCTCTTTTAAAATTTGGTTAGCAATGATTTTTTCCCGCTCAGTAAGCTCCAGTTTGCTGAAAAACTCTTGGCACTCAGCCACTGTCAGGCGGGTGACTTCATAGATACTTTTACCGCCAACCTTGATGGCCAACGCTTCTGGTTTAAGTCTTGCCCCTTTGCACCTCGGACAAGGTTTAGAACTCATGAATTCTTCAATCTCTTCTCTGGCATAGTCGGAGGTAGATTCGCGGTGCCGCCGGGAAAGCAGCGGCAAGACTCCTTCAAATACCGAGTGGTAGGTTTTGGTTTCACCATACATATTTTCATACCGGAAAGTAAACTTCTCATCCCCGCTACCGTGCAGAATAATTTCCTGCAAATGCTCTGGAAGGCTCTCCCAGGTATCATACAGAGTCTTCCCATGGCGCTCAAGTACGGCCTCCAACTGACACATAAAATAGGAATTGGCGTTTTTGCTCAGTGCGGCAATGGCCCCGTCAATAAATGATTTGCTAGGATCAGGAATGACTAGTGCCGGATCAAGTTCTAGATTGTTGCCAAGACCTGTACAGTCTGGGCAGGCGCCATAAGGACTATTAAACGAAAACATTCGTGGTGCAATCTCCGGCAAACTAATCCCGCAATCTACACAGGCAAAATTTTGGCTAAATATAAGTTCCTTAGTGCCGCCAACATCGACGGTAAGAATGCCGCCTCCCAAATCAAGCGCAGTCTCAATCGAATCCGCTAGGCGGGTTGTTATTCCGTCACGTACAACAATCCGGTCTACTACTACCTCGATAGTATGTTTTTTATTTTTATCCAGCCTAATCTCATCCGTAATATCACGGATTTCACCGTCTACCCGCACCCGGAC
>NZ_JBYKYF010000348.1:0-2906 GCF_057736855.1 Sporomusa sp. | reverse complement strand
GATGGTCCTCATCCAGCCAAACGAACCTTTCAGGCCATTAGAATCGAAGTAAATAACGAACTTGGTATTTTGCGGGATACCTTCATTACCGCCGTAGACAGACTAAAACCCGGAGGACGTATTGGGATAATTACTTTTCATTCATTAGAAGACCGAATTGCCAAACAGACGCTTCAAGATTTGGCCAAAAGCTGTGTTTGTCCGCCCAAAATACCGATTTGTGTCTGCAATACGAAAGCAAAAGTTAAGTTGAAGGGTAAGCCGATAGTACCATCGGCTGATGAACTTGAACGCAATCCACGGGCCCGCAGTGCAAAGCTGCGGTTAGCAGAAAAGTTACCCTGACAAATTGTTCTAAATAAAGGGGAGGAACAATAAAGATGTTAGTACAGAAAAAGCAAGAAGTATATGGTTATGAACCGAAAGTCGCCTCACCTGCGCCTAAGATTGTGCAAAAAGCGGATAAACAATTGCGTGTCAAGTGCCTGATATTAGTTTCTTTAGCTATGTTAATTGCTGGGGTTACAACGCTGCAGCGTGCTGCCATTGTTCAAGCAGGCTATGATTTAGTGAAAGTAAAAAGTCAAGTCGCTCAAATAGAAAAAGAAAATGAACTCTTGCGTCTGGAAATTGCCAAACTTAAATCACCGCAGCGTATTGAAGAAATTGCGATCAAAGAGTTAGGCATGGTTATACCTAAGAATGCATATTTTGCAGCAGCGACGACTACAGCAGATCAGTCCATAACAGTATCTAAACCAGACGAGAGCGTTGCTGAGAAGCTGTTGAGTGCAATCAAAGTTCACAAGGCGGAGGCGAGTAAAGGGCGGTAATTTAAACGATGGGGGAGATTTATGAGTGGCGTCTGTTTCGCATGTTACCATCAGAAAGAGGGTAGCCTTCCTTTTTCTTGTCATATCGGTAATCATGATGGGGTTGATTGGTCGCTTACTTTATCTCCAGTTTTATAAAAGTGCCTGGCTTTCGGAAAATGCTATTGATCAACGCATACGTGAAATTCCTGTTGAGGCCAAACGAGGAACTATTTATGACAGGCATGGTCGTGAACTTGCGGTAAGTGTCAGTACCGAATCTGTATACGCAATACCTGCCGAAATACGCAATCCTGAAGAAACAGCAGCCAGCCTGGCTGCTATTTTGGCGTTGGATGAAAATAATCTAAAGAATAAACTCAAGAGACGACAGGCATTTACTTGGATTAAACGGAAAATTGATGCTGAGACCGCACGTAAGATACAAATGCTAAATATCCCAGGAATTGGTCTGACCCAGGAAGGACAGCGCCATTATCCTCATGATAATTTAGCATCACATGTTTTGGGGTTTAATGGGATTGACAGCCAGGGACTAGATGGGGTAGAACTGACTTTCGATAGCTACCTAAAGGGGCGTCCTGGCAGTATTGTTATCGAATATGATGCCAGAGGCAGAGAGATACCGCATGCTTCTCACCGGTATGTGGCGCCTGTTGAAGGGAATGACATTTATCTTACCATTGATTTGGTGATTCAGCAGATTGTTGAGCGTGAACTTGATCGGGTAATGAAGGAGACTCAGGCTAAAGCAGCGACCATTATTGCCATTGATCCCCGTGACGGCAGTATTTTAGCACTCGCAAACAGGCCGGATTATAATCCGAACAGATTTAGTGAGTTTTCCCCCAAACTTTGGCGTAATATTGCCGTTTCAAACGCCTATGAGCCTGGATCGACCTTTAAAATTATTACTACCTCTGCCGCTATGTCAGAACATATTGTAAAACTGGAAGAGCGGTTCTTTGATCCTGGTGAAGTCGAGGTGCAAGGGCGTTATATCCACTGTTGGAAACATGGCGGACATGGCAGCCAAAGTTTTACCGAAGTGGTACAAAACTCTTGCAATGTCGGATTTGTTACTGTAGGCTTGCGGTTAGGACGTGAATCCTTTTACCGGTATATTGATGCCTTTGGCTTTGGTCGTCCCACCAATATTGATTTGCCGGGAGAAGCAAAGGGGATTCTTATTGATAGTACCAAAGCAACTCCCATTAATATTGCAACCATGTCGATTGGGCAGAGTATTGCGGTTACTCCCGTTCAACTGGTTACAGCGGTAGCGGCAGTAGCTAATAACGGGAAGTTGTTAAGGCCACAGATCGTGAGAGAAGTGAGGGACAAATCGGGGCAAGTCATCAGAGAATTTAAGCCCGATGTTGTTCGTCAAGTGCTTGACCCTTCTGTAACGAAACACGTTAATGAAATATTGGAGTCGGTAGTGTCACAGGGCACCGGGAAAAATGCATATATTGAAGGATTTAAAATTGCCGGAAAAACCGGTACCGCGCAAAAGGTGGGGGCCGGCGGATATGCACCAGGTAAATATGTAGCCTCATTTGTCGGGTTTGCGCCAGCCGATAACCCGCAGATAGCCATGTTGGTGATTATTGATGAACCTGTTGGGCTATACTATGGCGGACAAATTGCTGCGCCAGTATTTGGTGCTGTCATGAAAGATGTATTGCAATATCTCAAAATTAATCCGCAGCTAACCCCGTTAGCTACATCCGAAAAGGCTGAAGCCCACGTAGTGGTTCCGAGTTTGATTAATGTAAGTATCCCTGACGCTGTGAACGAACTAAAAAAAGTCGGTTTGACTCCTAGAATAGAAGAAGGCGGCGATAGAATCGCAGACCAGATTCCTAAACCAGGCAGCCGCATACCTGCTGGGGGCACAGTGCTATTGTATACAACCACGCCAAGGTATTTGGCAGGTGAGATTACGGTACCGGATTTAACTGGGCGGACTCAGTGGGAGGCCGCAACTATGTTGGCAGAACTGGGATTGGTTGTAAATCTGGTTGGAACTAACGATCAAGATGGTAAAGTGATTCAGCAGAATCCGCTACC
>NZ_JBYKYF010000016.1:12891-21987 GCF_057736855.1 Sporomusa sp. | reverse complement strand
CTGGCAGTTATAGTACCACTATGTCCAAGGTTAAGAGGAACGGCGTCTGTGCCAATGCCGCCGTCAGCTGATTCGAGGATAATATCCTTGCCGATTATAACATAGCGGTCATTCGCGCCAGGGAGATCACCTGCCACAATATTGCCTGCGATCTTCAGCCGCACATTGTCTTCTGCACGAATATAGTTTAGTGCCACGTTTGCCTCTGATCCCAGGTAGGCGAAGCTGCCGGAGGTAGCTGTCAACAAGCCGCCTGCTTCAACATTAACTGGTTTGCGCTGGGTAATGTTAATGGTCTTAGCAGCATTATCAATTACAATGTCTGCCCGCTCGGCGGCAGCTAACGCTACTTTCTGCTCTGGTGTCAGATCTTGCGGCATGATATTGGCACTAATCACGATTGGCGCAAGATTAGCACCAATACCTTTGCCGGCGTCTAGGGTGACATGCTTGCCCTTGACATTAGGTGTTTTTACAATTGGCACGGTATCAGTCAATTGTTTTAAGGCGCCGGGTGCTAAAGAGATTGCCAGTTCACGATCTGACCAACTAGAGCCTTTCAGCAGAGAAGCCTTTTCCGACTCAGTTAAAGTATACGTAAAATTGTCTGCATATTGGCCGTTGTTCCATTTGTCTACGCCAGCTTCAACAAGCTGTTCATACTTGGCTAATTTCGCTGCGGCAAAATCAGCGGTATTAATACCTTGAGCCTTCAGGGCAGCTTCTTCGCCATCAGCAAAGACATATTTTCCATCGACAATGCTAGACTTCAGCTGCCAATATGTCTGGTAGTCCAAATTCTTACTATTAATATAACTATGGATGGTTTGATCCTGTTTGGCTTTGTTATCGTCTGTATCAGCGCGTAGTTGCAACGAATCCCAGTAGTTGGTAAGCTCGTCCCAGGTGCGCCGGTCAAATTGCTCATCGGTGTTGTTGTCAATCATCTGGCCGGGTGTCTTCAATTTGACATTGCCAGTCTGCGATTCCACCGTATCAATGAGCAGGTTTCCGGCATCATTCTTGCCTGTCCAGGTCTTGTTTTCAATATTGATATCTTTCAAAGCATATACCTTGAGACCATAATCTGGATTCAGATAATCTGTAGTATTACCGGTTTTGACAACCAGCGGAGCAGACTCGCCACCAATAGCGCCGTTATTGCTGGTAAGTTCGATTCGCAGGCCACGAACATTGGAAATTGTTGCAGCATTAGCGATATTGCCGTCAGCAGTTAAACGGAGTGTGCCTTTATCGGCAGTAACTGTGCCCAGCTTGAGGTCGCCCAGTACCTGGGTTACATTGACGCTGCCATTGCTGGCAGAGGCGTTGAGCGTGCCATCGATGATTACGGCTCTAACAGCCTCATTTTTGCTGCCGACACTGCCGCCGGCATTCAGAGTTAAGTTGCTCGTACTAATTAACGCCGAGCTGTCAGCCTGTATAATATCCTTGTTCGTGGTGATTTTGGTATTGCCTTCTTTGTTGCTGAGCACTCCTTGCAGCAAGACATTGCCGTCGTTGCCGCTAACCGTCAATTCGCCTTGATTTTGACCAAAGAATTCGATGCCGATTGGGTTGGAAGCTGAAACAGAATATGTGGTGATGTTCTTGTTGGGGGTGGTCAAAGTATAATCTTGATAATACGTTCCCGCGATGCCCAACGTATACCATTTCCGTTTCGTCCATTCCTTGATCAGATTGTATTGGGCTTCACCAGCTTGAATGACTTGGGTATGCCCATTAGGAGAATCACTGTCAGCAAATGGTTTATTGATTGAGAGGTAAATGCCGTTCGGCAGTGGCGTCTCCTGCCCATAGACTATTTTAGTAAGGGTGCTGTCGTTTACCAACGAAGTACTATAGGTAATTCCGAATACATCTTTCTTTTCATAATGATAATACTTGGTGACAGAAGAATCTGTGCCGGTCGTCCAGTTGTAATACATATTATCCAGCGGCTGGTAAATCAAAGTTCCTCTTTCGCCGTTTTTCGTGTAATGATAGCCGGATGTTGCTTTCTGCACACCGTTTTCCGTAACCGTAACATTACCACGCGAGCTTGTATAAACAGTCTGAACGTTGCGGCCGGTGTCGGTAATGTCAATCACGCCAGCGTTTCCTTCGCCAGTGTTGAGATTTTGCAACACAATATCCTTGCCGGAGTTATTAGTAATGCTGATCTTGCCATAACCGTCCAATGCCCGGATTTTACCGGTGCTTGCTCCGCCGGCGGCGGTATTCATGATTTGTCCGTGAAGCTGCACCAGTCCGCCGTTAACTTCGACGCCGCCAACCTCAAAGCGGTCTTCGCCAGCATTATACATAACATAGCCTTTTTCACCGATGTTGCCGCTATAGCCGCTCACCACCGAATACAAGCCGTTGCTGCCAGGATTATTCTTATAGTAATTCTGCGCCTGTGTCAGGGTCATAGTAGAACCATTGACAGACACTCTAATGTCATTACTATTTTTAAGTGTCAGCGTCCAATCGGCGATGCCGCTCTGAATCAGGCCATTGACATTGATATAGCGCGCGCTGATAAATATGTTGCCATTGGCGATAATGCCGCCCGGCTCAGCCGTTCCTTTCTTTATTTGTTCCGGGTCGCCGCCAATATGGGTAAAGCCATCGACATAACTTTGAACAAAGTCGCCATTGGCGGCGTCGATATCAACAGTACCGGCGTTAATCGAGCCGTTAGAGTAAATGCTGCCCTTATTGCTGCGGACCTGGACCGAACCGTTGAGATTGGAGATAAGGCTGTTTTGCGCAAGGGTAATATCCGGTGCGACACCGATCGCAACATACTTGCCGGTACCGGTGCCATCCTCTTTCTTTAATTCTACTTTGTGTGAATCCGGATTAAATGTGCTCTCGATCGTGATGCTAGGCTTAGGTGTATTGTATTTTGTTTTGATCTCAGCAAAGCTGGTATTGAAGTCGGCATTGCTCTTCACTAAGGCGCCGTTAAAGAATATCGAGCCGCCGTCGCGGACAGTGAGATCCTTTACAGTCAGAAAAGCCGGGCTGTTGTTGGTAATATTGATTTTCGCATCGCCATGGGCCAGCAGTTTACCTGTACCAGTCAGGTTATCGGCACTAATCCTAATATCCCCAAGACGTGCGGTAATCGGCTTAAGAGTGATGAAGTCGGCAGTTGGTCCATCAGGGACCTCATCAGACAAACTACCACTAAGAATCGCTGCACGTAAATCAACAATCGCAGCCTCCAGTGCTGTCTGCTGGGTAGTCAACGCCGTCAACTTGCTACTCTCGCTGGTGTAGATTTCATCCACTACTGACAGGGCAATTTCTGAATTCCATGTACTGTTAGCCGAGATAATGGCTTTTTTAGCATTTGTGAGGTCTGTTTGGGCTGTATTTACAGCTACTTCCGCTATGCTGACTCTGTCAAAATAGTCAATAGCCTGCTCATAGCGCTTAATCAGCTCGTTATCAGGAGTTTCCTTCATTAATTCGTCTGCTATTTTTGCTTCTGCGTCGGCTTTGTCTATAGGTTTTTGTTCAGCAGTGAAATTTGCTGTGTTATTGATATAGCTGTTCAATGTTTCCGTCGCTAGGTTAAAATCATCAGTTATTTGTTGCAAAACTTCGTTTTTTGCATCGCGATCTGCTACCAGACCGCGATAGGTTTCGGCCTCAGAGACAACAGTTTCCTGCTTAGACACTTCAACATCAATACTAGATTTAGTAGTTTCCATCTGCTTCACGGTTGCTTCGGCAGACTCCTTCGGACTGATCGCGCCACTTCCCGCACTGGTGCCGGGAACAAAGACCTTGCCACCGCCGGTGGTATCCCAGGAAGCCAAGCCCATTTTCACCATTTTTTCCTGCAGAAATAAAATCTCAGCATCATAAGCGGCAACAGCCTTTTCGTCACCGGAATAAGCAGCTCTAAGCTGACGCAGCTCGTTTATACGGTCAGTCATGCCCTCGCTAATAGCTCTATTGCGCTCAATGCTATACGTAACGTTTTCTCCTGCAAGGGTTTCCGGATCATAAAGCCAGTAATAGCCGCCATTGCCATCTGACTGATAGCTGCCGCCAAAACTGAGTTCCTTCACCCGTTTCAAGCCTGTTTCAACAGTACCTGTGGTGTTGACAGCGACATCCGCCGTACCGGCAGTGGACTTAGAGCCGCCTTTGATATCCAAGTTGACATCACCGCCGCCAAACAAATTACTGATGGCGCTGCCGACTTCCGCCAGTCCTTCTCGATACAAGTCCTTGCCTACCCCGGTATAAGAGGCATTCATGGTGCCTTTATCAGCCGTCAAGTATATGTCGTTGGCGCTGCCCACATAGCCGTCAATAGTCAAGGTGCTGTCACTAATGATATTGGCCTTAGGATCAGGCTTGCTGTTGATAGGAACAGCAGTCTTGTTCCAAAGGTTAACGACGGCATTGGCATTTATAGTCCCGCTTGCACCGGACGTATTTCTGCCGACAGCTAAATGGACATCTTTATCAGCGATTATCTTAGCGCCTTCAGCAATGATAACCTGGTTATTGCCCTCAAATTCGCTGTAGGCCGTACCAGCCGGCGCACCAGCAACACCGTAAGCATCGGCAGCTACGCGGTTATCCAAATTTGCATTATTTTTGCTGCCAACCCTAATCTCGCCAGTATCACTAGTTATTTCTGCATTGCCGATGGCCACTTTCGTATTCCCCTTAGCCTTGATACGGCTGTCGACATCGGCGGCAGCTATAGCGCCACCAGCATTAATACGGGCTTTATCAAATAGCGTCATATCGCTTTCGGCATCAGCCGTAAATGAGCCGACTGTGCCGCCGCGCCCGACAGTAAGTTTGCTGCTATTACCGACCGTTATAATGGCAGTATGGGTAACATGGATGTCACTATCCACCGCTGCACCGGTGGCAACACCACCAGCGGCGGCGGCCAGATTCCAGTCAGCTTTGTCACCGCTGCCGCCAATCCAGTCTTTAACGCTATTATTCGACGCTTTAAGAATGGTGTCGCTCTTGGTAGCAGTAGTTACATTATTGCCAATTGCAACCACGGCATCCGTATTGATAACATGTTGGGCAATAATGCCGCTGGCACCCAAGGCAGAGGCATTAAGTCCGTTAGCTGTTGCGTTGAACTTAGTTGTCCGAGCAGCATTAATTGCCAGAGTATTTGCAGTCAGCTTAGCACCGTCCGCGAGCGCGGCCTGGGTGGAGCCGTTAGCGCTGGTCTTGACTACCGTAGCAGCGCCGGACACGACACCACCGCTACCGGCAATTGACTCAGCAAAATTGTCGTCCATATCTTTGGCTGTTATGCCAACATTCGCGGCAGTCAGTTGTCCGCCAACAGTAGCTGCTGTGTCGGTATTGGCTCTGGCCTCCGCAACACTGGCTCCAGCTGCGTAAAAACCACCGACAACAGCTGTTGCTTTGGCGTTTTGCTTGGTTTCGGCATCAGCCTCAACTTGGCTGTTGCCAATGACAGTTGCCGTACCGCCACTGCCGATATAACTGTTCACTTGTGTACCGCTGTCAGCAGTTGCGACAGTGGCATTGGCACCGATCAAACCACCGCCTGCAGCAACAGCATTAGCATCACTGTTTACCGTTTGATGCGCCTTGACCAGCAGATTACCACCGACAATAAGCTCATTATTGGCGCCAATACCGGCTGTCAGTTTCGGCGTGTTCGTCGCCTTGGCTACCGATGCGCCGACAGCTAGGCCACCGACATTAAGACCAGACGCATCCGCATCGGCAGTAGCTGTGCCGGTTACCTGCACTGTTACGTTGCCGGTAGTCTTGATTTTAGTGTCATCAGCAATTAACGCCATACTTGTTGGGTTGACGACAGCGGTCGCTGCCGAACCCGAGCCTGCACCAACCCCGGCAGCGCCAGCGATCGCCTTGGCCTTGGCTGTAGACTGATTATCTGCGCTAATCTGCAGCGATTTCACTGTCTTGCCTGCGGTCTGCCCGACTTTACTGCCGGTTCCGGTATATGCCTGATTAATTCCGGTAATTTCCGCTTGTGCCACAGATGCTCCCGCGCCGACAAAGCCGCCGGCAACGACGATGGCTTCTGCGCTTACATCACCTTTATAGTCGGCTTTGATACCGACTGCTCCGGCCTGTTCGATGCTGGCATTATCTCCAAGGGAAGAAGCGGTACCGCTCTCGTCTTTAACCAGCACAACCGTAGCACCTAACCCGGCAAAGCCAGCGGTGCCGCCTTGGGCTTTGGCAATTACTTGATTATCGGTATTGGCGTTCACATTGACTGCGCTGCTACTGGTACTGGTTACACCAGAATCAGCACCGATATATGCCTTTGTCGATCCTTTCAGACTGACATCAGCGACCGAGGCGCCCAGCGATAATCCTCCCCCAATTGCAAGATTAATTGCTTGGGTATTAATATTGTTTTGGCTTGTCGCCTGATAGCCAACCCCTTGCGCGGTTAGCTTTGCCACATTGCCGCTCGCTGCCCGCACATCGCTGTCATCGTCTACGATAGCAACCGCCGCGCCCAAAGCACCGAAACCGCCGCCTACGCCGGCAGTTGAATTAGCTGTTGTCTTCTGCTGCCAATCAGCGAGTGTGGTCAGCTTGCCAGTAGCCTTGATCTCAGCCCCACCACCTATAATGGCAGTCGTATCATTGTCGAGGCTCAGCACAGTCACCGCAGCACCGGCCGCGGCAGCGCCGACGCTCGCGCCTGCTGTCGTCGCTGTTAGCTGCAAATGGTCACGGGCGTTGAGTGCGACGTCTTTTCCTGCGATAATTTTCGCACCTTCACGAATCGTTGCTGAGGTACCAGTTGCTAAAGGTTTCTTGTTGACAACATCAGACACAGAGATTTTATTCGTCTGTTTACCAATCGCGTCAGTAGCCTGAGCAGCAATATTGTTTCCGTTTTCATCAGTATAAGTATAGCTGCCAATCATCGACTTAACTTGATCGTTTTTTGCTTTATTATCAATGTCACCTGTCGCACTGCCGTTTGTATTGAGATATGCCTTGTGTTCATCGGTCAGCACTCCGCCGAGACTCAGCACCGAGACACTGCCGGCCACACCGACAACTCCGCCGCCAGCGCTGACAGTACCGACGGTAATATCCTTTGTCGCCAAAGCATTAACCGCTACATCCTGACTTGCGGTGACCTCCGCGGCATCGATATAAGCAGTTGTATTGCCGCCAATAATATTGATATTAAAGCTTCCTGCCAAACCACCAACTCCGATGCCGGCAGAACCAGATGCCGAGAACAACTCCTTATCGTCAACAGCAGTCACGTTGACATCCTTGGCTTTAGCTTTTACGTCGCTGCCAATATGGGCTTCCGTATTGGCGGTGATAATGTTTGCCGCCACTGCCCCGGCCACGCCGACAAAGGAGCCGCCGCCAGCTGCTACCGCGTCCGCAATTTTTTCCGTGCTTACCGCTTCAACTGCCAAGCCTTGACTGTTCTTTTTGGTTTTGGTATCTGCTCCGGAATAAACGGAATGGTTAGCACCTGCCGTTTTGCCCAGAGCTTCCACTTGAGCCCGGTCACCGATATAAGCCTGGGTATCTTTGTTGATAACCGCGACATTTACAGAACCGCCGACACCACCGCCGAGGATGGCAAAGCCAACCCCGCCATCCATGACGGCAAAATTGGTGTCATCATTGGCGGCAAGGCGCAGGTTGTTATCTGCCTTGATAACAGCCTTGTCAGCATCTGTAGCAGCATCTTCAATATAAGCTTTAGTTGTATTATTGATAACATTCACCGACAACGCACCGGCGACGCCGGCATTAAGGCCAGCTGCACCAGCCGCAGTAACTGAGAAAATGTTTTCAGCAGCATTGGCATTGACCGCGATATCCTTTTTAGCTGTCACTTGCGCCGCTTGAGCAATATAGGCTTCGGTATCCGCTGTCCGTACGGCGGTATCATTGCCGAGGCCAACGCCGGCTGTCCCGCCGACGGCTACCGCACCGGCGGTAGCCAAGCGGTGGAAGTCGCTGCCTGCAGCAACAAGCACTGACTGGTCGGTGTTGATATCCGCCCCCCGGTCAATATACGCCTTGGTCGTGCTGTCAGTAACCCCGGCACTTAGCGATCCCTGCACGCCGGCTGTGCCGCCGCCTGCCGCACCGACAGCGCCGGAGCGAATGGAGTCTAGTGAAACGGCGCTGACTGCCACGCCGCTAACCGACTGTTTTTCTGCTATAACCGGGTTCATTGCAGATACGATGAACGTAAGTTCATCAGCAGCGTCTTTGTCAAGGTTTTTAGTATCAGGTGTAGCAATTTCATTTGTTCCTGGCGTATAGTCATTATCAGCGACGAATTTGCCATTGGCAACCTGCACCGCCGCCCCTTTGCCGTCTGCCTGAACTAAGGCATTTTTGCCGATATGCGCGTCTGTGTCCTTGGTAATCACGTTAACATCAGCCGCGCCGCCGACACCGGCAGTCCCCCCTACTGCGACATTCCCTGCCAACAGATTGACTGTCGTCGCGTCTTGAGCGGAAACGGCGACATTACCTGCAGCATGAACATCGGTAGAATCGCCGATATAACCGCTGGTCTTGTTAGAAACCACATAGACAATTCCCGAACCGGCTACTCCTGCTGTACCGCCTCCGGCTGCGCTTGCTGCCGCAGCGGTGATGCTTTCACTGGATTGCGCATCAACAACAACATCTTGCCCGGCATTTACAACTGTTTTATTACCACTGCCCGAATTCTTGATTGACGCTTCCGTATCCTTGTTGATGACTTCTACGACCGCTCCGGCACCTACGCCGGCGGTACCGCCGAAGCTGACCGCGCCGCCGAAGCTGCCGATGGTTGTATCATCACTGGCGTTAATCTGTACGCTCTTGCCGCTGGTTAATTCTGCGCCTGTATCAACAAAGGCCTTGGTCTTGACATTGACAGTCTCAACCACCGAAGAACCGGCCACGCCTGCGGTACCGCCGCCAGCGCCGCCAGCAGCTATTGTATTGAGATTTTCTGTAGCCGCAGCCGAGATAGTGGTATCCTGACCGGCATTCACAATGACATCTTTGCCAATTCGAGCCTGTGTCTCCGCCCGG
>NZ_JBYKYF010000016.1:0-12881 GCF_057736855.1 Sporomusa sp. | reverse complement strand
GACGTTAGTTGTGCCAACAGCAGCGCCAACGCCGGCTGTACCGCCAACAGCAATGCTGCCGGCAATATTTAATGCATCAAAGTCATTATTGGCATTAACAAGCACGCTGCCAGTCGTGCTGATCACCGCATTGTCAGTGACTTCGGCATTCACTATATTTTTGGCGGCTACAACAGTAGCAACACCCGATACCCCGGCAGTGTTAGCTAAGCCTCCGCCTAGGCCAAAGACACCCGCATCCTGGGTTGCATTGGCAGTTATAGTGACAGAACCAGAGTTGGCAATATCGCCGGCAAACATACTGGATGTCTCACTGCTATTGATTATATCTGTGCTAACTAGGCCAACACCGGCATTACCGCTTGATAAGGCAACACTGGTGACAAAAGCTTTTGCAGTCGTATCATTACCGCTGCTAATATTAACCGCACCGTTAGTTGAAATAGCAGTACCGCTTCCGACAGATGCTTGGGTTGTATCTTCAAAATTATTTACAGCGGCAGCACCGGTAACGGCTACCTTTCCGCTGGCAGAGCCAGCAATTGCCTCTGTATAGTAATTGTTTTGGCCTAAAATAATCTGTAAATTTTGTTCAGTGAGTGATTCCTTGAGTGTATCAAGATCATCGGTTTCAAAATCAACCGGGGCCTTGCCACTGACTTTATGATTAACAGCCTGCACGCTAAGACTGTTGGCATTAATATTGCCGTCATTGCCAACGGCAGCGATATAGTCATTGTCAGAAACGATTGTCGCAACCGAAGCACCGACACCCGCGCTTTTTGATAACGCGGCACTCCAAGCCTTAGCAGACAGTTTACTGGTATTATCAGCCTGCACGGTGATATTGCCGGCCTTCTTCTCGCTGTCTTGGCCGGTGATACTGACCTTGTTTCCTACTGTTGCCTGAGTGGCACTATCTGAATAAGCCACCGCCAGTGCACCGGCCACGCCTACCTTATCGCTGCCTGCGCCAGACACTCCCTCGGCTGATGGCTTGTTAATAAAGGCACCTGATGTATTTTGCAGCGACTCAGCAGCAACGGTAACATCGCCTTTTGCTTTAATAGTGGTATTATCGCCAATCGATGCAGCTGTATTATTGCGTGCAACACTTATGCCAACACCGACGCCGATACCGGCTTTAGCTGTGGGATCAAGTGCAGCACCGCTGCCGCGGGAACTAAAGTCTGATATCGTATCGGCCGTAACACTTAACTTACCGCCGGTGCTGACTAAGCGTTTGTGCGCACTATCCGTACCGCCGGTAATTCCCGCCTCAACGTCATCTTTAATGACTGATACACCGACAGCAGCAGCTACGTCGACTGTTTTGCCGCCGCTGGTACCTTTTTGTTCATTTGCAGTATCCTTTAAGGCTTTAGCGCTGACATTCGTAGGATCAGAGGGTGCCGTTTCCCCATCATCCAGCCCTTTAGCTCCTTTTGAACTGGCAGTGGCTACTGCTTCATAGGAACGGTCAGCCATGGCAGCAATTGTAATGTTGCCTGCAGAAATGACGTCGCGCTTGATGGTCGCGGAGGCAAGTGTATTGCTGGTAATAACTGACGCAGATGCACCAACACCGACATTCTCAGACTCGGTATCGCCAGTTGCAGTTGCTGTATGGTCGCCGCTACTTGTGCTGCGAACTTCAACCGCTGCTGCGTTTAGCGCACTGCCTGTATCAATTGTGGCCACAGTTGTTTGATTCAGGGTAGTTACCGCAGCTACTGCGTCTATTGCAACACCGCCTGCAGATCCGGCTGTCGCCTCAGTGTTCGTATCACTATCGGCCGAGGCAATCACCTTTACAACCCCGGCATCAGCTACGCCCGCATATGTGCCAATACTTGCCTTAGTACTTTCCGTTAATGTATTGACTGCGACCGATGCACCAACACCAACGGTTTCACCTTCTACCCCATCCTCCGTTGGCAAAGCTTTGGCTTCGCTGTTGCTTTGCTGTGCAGCGCGAATCGTTACATTACCGCTTCCCGCATTGATAATCGCGCCACTGACCACTTCAGCCATCGTCGTATTGGTTACCGTATTAACGGCCACTGAACCGGCAACGCCGACATTAGACCCGCCTGCTCCTGAGGTGGCTTGGGCGCTAAAGTTGTTAGTAGTAGCAGGGTCTTCTTCTGTACCCATATTGCGCATAGTAGCGGAAATTTCTAAGCCTTTGGCGTTGTGTGTGGCCACACCGAGCCTAGCTTGATTAGCTGCTTTAGCAACATTGACAGCCACAGCAGCGCCGATACCAACCTTATTGCCATCAGTGTCCTCTTGGGAAACAGCCTTTCCTTCCGCGGTAGCAGCGGCCGTGCTGTTGTTGGTCGTTTTAATCGCCAACATGTCACCAGTAGTGATCTGTTTTCCGTCTAATGTATACGCATTGGCGCTTGAGGTGCCAACGTTGATGCCGACAGCAGCAGCAACACTGACTGATCCTTCGCTGGTTTCAGCTTTAGGTAGAGCTTGCAAACTTTCCTGAGCTTTATCTGACGCCTTATCTTTAACTACATCTTTCTTGGCAACTAAAGCTGTCTGGTCTTTTACCTGTTCGTTAACCTCTTTATCTTCTTGCACACTACCGTCATCTTGAGCAGGTTTTCCGCCTGCCGCACTGGCAATGGCAACGGTCTCAGACGAACCCGCATTATCTGCTTGGACAGTTACACCGCCATCTGCGTTTATATTTCGCTCTATCGCGGCTTCTGCTTCATCGACAGCGATTGTTAACCCAATAACAACGCCAACGGCCGCCTTCTCACCGTCTGCTTGTCCTTCGGCTGTAGTTTTGCTGCTGCCGACGTTATCGGCTTTGACGGTGAGGTCGCCACCAAGGGTAAGAATGTCACCACTGCCGACTTTGGCAAGGGTTTGGTTATCGGCAAAAGTAACGGCCACTACTGGCGTGACGGACATGCCGCCGACTGAGCCGGCTTGGGCTTCCGTTTCTAAGCTATGGCTGCCTGTCGCACTTACGGTTACATCCCTTCCGCCACTTAGCTTGGCACCGTTAGCGATTTCTGCTGTAACATGATTGATGCCGATATTGGTGGCAATCGAAGCTCCCACGCCGACATTGTCACCTGAGGCGTCGTCTGACGGCAAAGCACTTGCCATACTTTTGCTTTCATTTTCAGCAGTAACATTGACAGTCTCTGCCTTAATATTTCCCTTACTGCCGATTTGGGCCAGGCTTTCATTGACATGCACATTAACAGCCAATGCTCCCGCGACACCAACATTAGTTGCGCCAGCGCCGGAGGAAACCTCAGTTGTCATGCTGCTTGCGTCTGTACCATGTAATCCGGCTTGTACTGATAGGTCTTTGGCTTCTATGGTTTGATTGACATAAGCTTGATTATCTGATGATACTTTATTGATGCCAACCGCAACGCCTACTCCTATAGCGCCGCTTTCCACGGCGCTGCCGTCAGCAGTTACGGAGGACTGATTGACAGCCTTGCTTGTCACGGCTACGCTGCCAGCTGACTTGGATGCCGCCCCAGATTCCATATAGGCTTTAGTAATACTTGTAATATCGTTGATGCCCAGCGCCGCGGCAGCCGTGACACCGCCCTCACTGGTTTGAACATCAGCTGCATATTCCTTGAGTTTCTTGCTTGTCTCACTGGTTTCGGCAGTTTCCTGGGCTTTTGTTCCCATGATTGAAGCAATCGCTTCGGTTGTTATCTTATTTGCGGACGCAGCATTAATAGCAATAGATTTAGATTTACTGATAGTAGCTTGCCCTGTAATACCAGCCTCGGTTTTGCTTTTGATGCTGCCAAATCCAAGGCTCCCGCCGCCAGCATGATTGCCGCTGTTTATCTGGCCGCTTTCACCTGTATTTTCGGCCGGATTGGCCGAAATGGTGAGATTTATTTTATTCTGAGCCGCCAAGCTGACGTCGCCATCAGCCTTAATCTCTGTTGTTCCGTATACTTTTACTTGGGCAGTACTGTCCACCACCGCTCCGGCATACGCCGAATCACCTGTCAGCTTTGCCAAAAAGGATGGAGTTTTTGCATTCACATCCATGTCGACAGCAGCCCTCATGTTGACATCGCCGGTGGCATCAATGGTACTGTCCTTAACATCAATAGTGGCTGATGCATTATGTACGGTAATGCCAAGCAGGGCATTATCGGTATAGCCGGCTGCTGCATCAAACGTAATATTCTTGCCGCTTAACGTTGCGCCGTCCAGACTAATAGCAGCACCCTGGCTGAAAATCCCGTTATCTAAAGAGCCTTTGTCAGTGGAAATGAGCGATATATCGCCATCAGCTGCGCCTTCGTGTCCCTTCGCCGTAATCACCGCACCTGTTTTCAGATGAATGTTCTCCGCAACAATTTCAATTTTTCCATCATTAATCGCAAATTTCGTACCGCTGACCTGACCGTTGACATTAACTACATCACTAAAATCAGGCGACGTCGCCGTAAAATAAGCACGGGAAAAAAGAGTCCCAGAATGCTCTATGGCACCAGCAGTTAGTTTTATGTCATTCATAGCATTAATTTTGCCTTGTACTGTAATGCTGCCGGAAGAGTTTAGAGGTAAAGAACCACTAAGGATCTTTGTCCCCCAAGTATCCAAGTCATTACCATTAAAAGAACTAATACTGCCTGGCATTGGTGTCATGGCCGTAAATGAGCCAACATTAATCACACCGCTTGTTCCGACAAGCAATCCGTATGGATTAAGAAAATATACATGACCGCCAATTTCGTTGTTTTTTATGGAATTCAGTGTACCATAAATGGTTGAACGCTTACTATCATTAACCAGATTAATAAGATTATTGGCAGCACCCAACTGCAAGTTGACGATGCTGCCTTTAGATATATCAAATTGCTTAAACGAGTTGAAGCCGATTTTGCCACCGGTGCTATATGTGCCAGTGCTAATATCGGTAATATTGTTGCCCTTATCAACAATGCTTGTTGCAGTTTTCCCGTCAGCTACAATCGTATTGGCCATAACTGTAAACGGCTGTGTCGCTAACATACCGAAGAGAGCCACCGATGCCGCTACCGGTCGCAGATTTTTAGCTATTTTTTCCGCTAAATGCTGCCGTCTGCTTCGGAGTTTAACCACTTGTTTTTTCTGCCTGTGTTTATTCCTTGCCCAGTGAGGTTTGCCACGTTTCCAGGCACGACGCCATTTTCTCTGCATTTTCACAAAGAACACCTCTTTATGGTAAATTTTGCACGCAACCATCTACGTTATGTATGAAGCTTATTTTATAGCCTGTATTGATCCCCTGGCACGAAAGTGATATATAAATCAAGCCGCTGCTTACTTAATATGTTCTGGTGAATAGTTAACATCTAAAATAATCTTGTTCCAATAGGCATGATAACCCATTTATCCAATTTTGTATTGTCTAAGTATAACATTCGCGGAAGATGATATCCATTCAAAGATGATAATTGGTAGTTTTTTTATGGAAACTGGTAATTAGCCAAAAATACACCTATTTTTTGCACTAAAAATAGTTAGCCCATGATATGTGTAACAGGCAAGCGTTCAATCAAAAATGTGGTTAGACAAAAAATAAAACCGGCGTTTTTATTTGCCGGTTTTGTTTGAGGTACTGATTCTGTCCTGCGGGTAACCAACCAATTTTTTCAATCATATATGTCAAACACCTAGTTCTGTCAGATTGTTTGAAGTAGACTTACATTGCATTGGGAGATTCATTCCGACTGACAAAGTACTTTTCAACCCTGTTGGCAGCATTTTGCCGAAGGTTGTTGTAGTAAAATGAATAATCAAAATTATGAAATACTCCCTTGCCAAAAATTTTATTCCCTGGGGCTAACTTGTCCACATCGGCAGTACTACAGATCAGTACTCCTCTTTTTGCATCGATCCGAGCATCCGCATAATTTCTAACGTCGTATACGATTTCTCCCGTTGGCTTCAGCACCATTGATCCTAAGTTCTGCTCAGCGGTTGCCAAAGATTCTTCTCTAGTCCAAGTAATCGGATTGATAACCAGAGCACCAGGCAAAACAACAGGATTGTTCCCTTCAACCACTGGCGCTTCGGTATTGTACGAAATTATTACGCCGATATCATCTGGGCCTTCTGCAAATTTCAGATGAGGATTTTTGGCAAGATAACTATCGGTGACAGAATAGCCGATGACATATGCCGCAATCATTCTGGCATATACCTCAGGATGTTCTTTCATATAATCGGATAATAAATACAACAGTAAGTTTGATCCTTGAGAATGTCCGGCTAATATAAACGGTCGGCCCTGATTGTAGTGTTTGATATAATAGTCAAATGCCGCAAATGTATCTGCTTTTGGTATACCCCCAATTAATTTTTCATGTTCTTCTAAAGGTAACGACAGACAATACGCCGCATCGACCTGGCGATAGTAAGGTGCATACATATTGGCAACAGGTTCAAAAACTGTAGCTTGCCTATCAAATGCCCGCTTTGAGCCTCTCAGCATAGCAAGATTATCAATTTCACAAATATTAGGGTCATTCGCATTTTCTTTTTTCCAGACCGTAGGGTATAAGTAAAAAACATCCACCGGTTTGTCAACCGTGCCCGGTAAAGCCAGCCAGCTCGCAGGTTTCGCATAATCGGTTGCCTGATTTCCGCTGGCGGATGTTGCTTTTGCTTTACTGAAACAAAGATCAATATCTTCTACCAAATTTTTGGGGTCCATTTCCTACCTCCTCAAAAATAAGTCCATTACACAATTCCAGAGAAAAATAAAATGCCCTGCCAAATTATACAAATTTGACAGAGCATTTTTCGCCACTACCAGTGATACAGTTCTCCACCTCGGGTAAAACGGTGCAGAAAGTATAATAATGTCTGCTCTCATTTCCCTATTATTATTTAAACTTTTCTTTATTGAAGAATAGGATTAGCTCCTGCACAAGCATCCTGCATAGCAAATTCCGCTTTGCTTACTGTATACCCGCCTGGGCTAAAATCTCACGTATCGCATTCATTTGATGCTGATTCATTGCTACAGCCGGTTGTTTTACTGCTGTACTAATCGAAACACCTCTAAGCGCAACGGCACCTTTTATAGCTGCAATAAAAGGATTCGTAACATCATAAATTCTCATCAAAGTCGATACTTTTGCTTGCGCCGCAGCCACTTTTTCAAAATCATTGGCATGATAAGCCTTCAGCAAGCCTGCAAAAAGTTCTGGTGCTACATTCGTCATACCACCAATAACACCATCTCCCCCGGCCATGAGATTGGGAATTAAATACTCATCATATCCTGATAAGACAGTAAAATCCGGACGGTGCGCTTTTACTAACTGAATTAATTTCCTCGTATGGCTAATATTATCGACCGTATCTTTAATGGCAACAATATTACTAAAGTCTGTAGCTAAACGCAGAACGAGATCAGGTGTCAAATCAGTGGCAGTCCGATCAGGAAAATTGTAAAGCATAATTGGTAATGACGTATTACGTGCAACATTTGCATAGTATTGATAGATGGTTTCGGAATTGATACTAAAATAATATGGTGAAACGATAACGGCACCATCTGCACCTTCTTGCTGCGCAAACTGAGTGAGTTCAATGACCTCTTCTTGTACCGTTCCCCCAGTACCAATTAATACGGGTACCCTTTTGTCTACAGCCTTTATTACATAACGAATAAAAGCCTTTTTTTCTTCCATAGTAAGAGCAAAGAATTCACCAATGCTCCCTAAAAATAATAGTCCGTTCATTCCATTATCAATCAAACGATTAATAACTTTCTTACTGCCCTCAAAATCTAAATTCCCCTGCTCATCTAAAGTGGTAATGACAGGTGTTATAACGCCTTTAAACATAAGATCCTCCCCCTATTAATCCATGGATTGTTTCATATAAAATTACCGCCTAGTATTTGGGGATATCTCTCCAGAACACCCTCATCGTTGGCATCTTCCATACTGCCTTGCACCAATTCACGCTATAAAGGCAGTGCTATTATTTCCTTAAAACCTCAACATAGATTATTTATGCAGCCAAGCACTATTAAAGAATTGCATCAAGTGCCAAAATGAATATCAGCCCTACAACAGAAACAATTGTCGATAACAATGTCCAGGTAGAAAATGTTTCTTTCAAAGTCAAACCGAAATATTCCTTAGCCATCCAAAATCCTGCATCATTGACATGGGATGCAATAGCACTGCCGCAACCTGTTGCTAACGTGACCAATGCCAAATTAGCGTCATATTGAGCTAACATCGGAATTACCAGACCAGCCGTGGATATAGCCGCAACAGTTGCTGAACCTAAAGAAATACGCAATATGGCTGCCACAATCCATGCCAAGAGAATGGGAGACATAGCTGTTCCAGCAAATACATCTGCTATATACTTGCCGACTCCACCATTAATAAGCACTTGCTTAAAGGCTCCACCGCCGCCAATAATCAATAACATCATACCGATAGAGGCTGCAGCCGATGAACAAGATTTGGTAGTTTCTTTAATAGAAATACCTCTATTAATTCCCATGGTATATACTGCAATTACTAAAGAAATTAGCATGGCTACCGATGGATCACCAATAAATGCAATCATTTTTAATACAACATTGTCCCCAGAGTTTCCGAATATCATTCTTACACAAGTAGCGATCAGCATCAAAATTACCGGAAACATGGCCGTTAACAAACTAACATTGAAACTTGGAGTGTCAGCGAGATTAAATTCCTTTTGCTCACCCAAGGAATCAATACTTCCTCGCTTAGCAAATGCCTCAGGAACTAGCTTTTTTGCCAATCGAGTAAACATAGGACCCGCTATAATGACTGTGGGGATAGCCACAATAATACCGTAGATCAAGACTGTCCCGATATCTGCTCCATACTCCCCAGCGATTACTGTAGGACCTGGATGTGGCGGAAGAAAACTATGTGTAGCCAATAATGCTGCCAGCATTGGAACACCCAAAGATAATAGTGACACTTTCATTTCTTTGGCAATCGAGAACACAATTGGAATCAACAATACTAACCCGACTTCAAAGAACATTGCGATTCCGACAATAAATGAAGCAATTACAACGGCCCACTCTATTTTGGTCTCGCCAAATTTATTAATTAAAGTCATGGCAATTCGTTGCGCACCACCGGCATCAGCCACTAGTCGGCCTAACATGGCTCCTAAACCAAATATGAGCGCAATATGCCCCAGTGTTCCGCCAATACCGGTTTCTATTGTGGCAACAACTTTGTCCATAGGAATTCCCAGTGTAAGCGCTACACAAAAGGATACTATCAGGAGAGAAACAAATGTATTTATTTTCAACTTCGAAATTAAAACAATTAATAAGATTACGCCTATTGCTACGATTAATAACGGCATACTTCTACCTCCCCAATATTACTCATAGTTTTATAACAAGTTAGGAAACATAGTATTTTCTTGACTCCAAATAAGAACGACAAAGTCCTCTGCCGGCACTGAGTACTTCTCAGAAACAAAATCGCTTATTTATTATCTGCTAAAGCCTTTTTTCCAGCTTTAATAACTTCGATGATTTTATCCACATCATAGACACAGCCTTTCCATATCCCGCCACTAATAGACTGAAGTTCTGCCCATAATCGAGTATCATCAGGCAAGTCCGGATCAGGCTGTAATCCTGGATGGGTTTCCCGTTGTCTCAATACTTCAGCAGCCTCATCATAGGAAAGCCGCTTTTCTTCTGTTCCGATGAAATTAATTGATCCTTCAAATTTATTACTGTCAACAATAATCTCGATCAAATCCCCATCTCGCAATTTACCGATCGGCCCGCCAACCAATGCTTCAGGTCCTACATGTCCAAAGCAAGCGCCGGTAGAAACGCCAGAAAATCTAGCATCCGTAATCAGCGAAACATGTTTGCCAAAAGGTAGTTTTTTCAATGCGGAAGTCAGCTGGTAAGTTTCCTCCATCCCGGTTCCCATTGGGCCTCCACCCATAACGATCATAATATCGCCAGCTTGTATCTTTTTATCCTTGATTGCTTTAATTGCTGCCTTTTCGGAGGTAAATACTTTAGCCTTGCCAGTGTGTCTAAAGACTCCATCTGCATCAATAACCGTTGGATCAATGGCTGCAGATTTAACAACAGAACCCTCCGGCGCAATGTTTCCAACAGGGAATGTTACGGTAGATCGTAATCCCCGCTCTTTAGCTTTGGCAGGATTCATAATTACATCGTCAGGATTTACCCCGTCTAATGCTTCTAAACGCTCTCTGCATTGTTTACGTCTGTCAGATGTTTCCCACCAATCCAGGTTAGCTCCTAACGAATCACCGGTAACTGTCATAACATCTTCATGCAGCAAACCAAGTTTTCTTAAGTGAAGCATGACTTCTGGAACTCCACCAGCCAAAAAGACACTTACGGTTGGATAGTTAACCGGTCCAACTGGCAATACACTGACCAAACGAGGAACTTTTTTATTAATAGCAGCCCAATCATTTACTGTAGGCACTTTGCAGTTTGCTGCAAAAGCAATAGCTGGCAAATGAAGCAGTAAATTTGTTGAACCGCCAAATGCCGCATGGAGAACCATCGCATTTTCAATTGCCTTGTCAGTAATAATATCTTTTGTTGTAATACCCTTTTCTTTTAATTCCATCAAAGCACGCGCAGACTGTCTTGCAATTTCTTCCCAAATAGGCTGCCCTGAAGGCGATAAAGCAGAATGTGTAATGGCAAGCCCCAGTGCTTCCGCGATAACTTGCGAGGTCCCCGCCGTTCCGAAAAATTGACACCCACCTCCGGCAGAGGCACAAGCACGGCAACCCACTCTTGCCGCTTCCTCAAAAGAAATTTCATCACTAGCAAATCGAACGCCAATTGTCTGAACCGTTCCAGCATCTTCTCCATCCACCGGCTGAAGCGTTGCACCTCCTGGCACAAGAACCGTCGGAAGATCATGCATCGAAGCCAATGCCATCATCATCGCCGGCAATCCCTTATCACAAGTAGCAATACCCATTACCGCTTTTCTTGTTGGCAGAGACCGCGCCAATCGTCTCAGCACAATTGCAGCATCATTGCGATAAGGCAATGAGTCAAACATACCGGTAGTTCCTTGGCTTCTCCCGTCACACGGATCGGTAACATATGCTGCATACGGTAAAGCGCCAAGATGTGCAAATTCTTCTGCAGCCGCACGCATCTGTAAACCTAATTCGAAGTGACCTGTATGGAGTCCCACAGCTATAGTGCTACCGTCTTCGCCACGAATTCCCCCTAGAGTACTTAAAATAAGCACATCATCATCATTGAGTCTATCCGGATTCCACCCCATACCAGCATTTAGAGTCATTCCAAATATATGTCCACTTGGCGATTCTCTTAAAAACTCTTCACTAAAAGGCAACTTTCCCTTTGGTCCCTCCGCATGGGTGTAAACATTGTACAAAGATACATCTTTTACATCATGAATGGATTTCATTGACATAAACAATTCCCTCCTTACAATTTCATTGCACTTAGAGACTACAACCTGGCATGATGAAAATTATTTCGCTACTAATCACTTCCTCGTGTAAACCAATTCAAACCGACTTACAGTAATTACGGTATTCTAATGGTTCTTATATACGAACTTAATTCTTGTATAAGAACCGTTAGCTAGATCATAGCACATTTGTGCTGTAATTTTCAATACTTTTTGTGTTTTTATTTATTTTCCAAAATCACGTATTGCAATTCATATTCAAGTAGACAATAAAAAAAAAAATCAATAAAATGATAGTGATACAAATTTTATTGATTTAAGGAGTATTTATGTCTCATAAGCCTACAGAACGAGTCTTAAATATATTAAATCTTTTATCTCTTCATGCAGATGGGTTAACTCTTACCGAAATATCTAAGGCTCTCTCGATTCCCAAGAGCACGCTTTTCCCTATTTTACAAACTATGGCCGACATGAATTACATCCAACTCGACAAGGATTCTCTGCGTTACAAATTAGGCATTTCTACTTTATGTATTGGTTCTTCTTATTCTCAAGATGAATACATGCTTGAATTCGTCAAGTCTATAATGAAAAATATTGTTTCTGAAATTAATGAAATCTGCCAAATGGGTGTGTTAGAAGGAAACAATGTATTATACGTCTTAAAAGAGGAACCTCAAGTAGGCTTGGATATTCGCATTATCTCTTATGTCGGAAAACGAATTCCCGCATACTGTACTGCATTAGGAAAAGCTTTATTAAGCAACCATGACATTGAAGAAATAAAAGCATTATATCCAGAGGGCTTAATTCCTTATACAGAGCATACAATTACGGATTTCGACATTTTATATAATCAAATATTAACAATTAGGAAAGAGCATATTGCCAAAGAATATGAAGAAGTTACCAACGGACTCTGCTGTTATGCTGTACCGCTAGAATCCAACGGCAAAATAATTGCCGCCCTAAGCATTAGTATCCCTAATTTTCGAGCGACTAAAGAAAAATTAAAATTAGCAACCGAATTGTTATTAAATGCCCGCAGACAGTTCAGTAATGTTAATTTAAAGTAAAAAATTAATATCACGAAATTCGGTAAGCGTATACTCATTTTGATGTTTTTGGGTTAGTGCATCCTAATCAAATTGAAACCTTCAATAGGCTGTTCGCCAAGCTTTCACTCTTCTTAGCATAAGCTATTTCTTCATGACTTCTTTCCCTTACTAATAACATGACAAGGGGCGTGTCGCAAAACGTTTATAGAAAAAACGTCTGTGACACGCCTCTTTTTTGTAAAAAGAAGAAAAATAACGGTTTAAAAAAGGAAAAACCCAAGACACAATCTGTTTATGGGCATAGCAAAACAGAGGAAGCCTCTTCCCCTAAAAAAAT
>NZ_JBYKYF010000347.1:0-2920 GCF_057736855.1 Sporomusa sp. | reverse complement strand
GGTGATCAGGGCCTACGTTCACCGGGTGGAAATCTACGCTGGCCGCCTTCTGGTGGCCACCCACCGGCGCTCTTACAGTACAGGGGAGGAGATCTGTGACATAGACCACTACTTAGAGGCCCTTTATCGTAAACCTAGGGCTTTAGAGGATGCTAAGCCCTTTCATCGTGCAGACCTTCCTCCGGTATATCACCGTTACCTGGCGGCCTTAAAAGAGCACCACGCCCAGCCAGAAAAGGAGTTCGTCCAGATCCTCCTGTACCACCGAGAAGTGGGGTGGGACGCTTTGACCTCTGCCTTAAAGAGGGCTCTGGACGAAGGGGTTTACCATGCCCCCCGGGGTGAAAAACATCCTTGAGCAGTTAACTGGCAAATACCCTACTCCCAAAGAAAACCGAGACCTTTCAGCCTACCAGGTTCCCCGACCGAACTTAAAACAGTTCGACCTCCTGGCGGGCTATAACGGGAGGATGATCCATTGAGTACAGAACTTCTTCTTAAAGAGTATTTACACAAGTTGAAGCTTCCGGCGGTGGCCCGGCACTACAAGAGCTTGGCCCGCACGGCTGCGGAAAACAACCGCTCTTACGAGGAATATTTATGCGCCATCTTGGAGCAAGAGGTATTGAGCAGGGAAGAAAGCGCCCTTAAAAACCGGAACCGCCGGGCAAACTTCCCCTACTTTAAGACCCTGGAAGAGTTCGACTTCACCGCCCTGCCAAGTTTAAGCAAGCCCAAGGTGCTGACCTTAAGCCGGAGAGAATACATCAAAGCTAAGGAAAACGTGATTTTTCTAGGTAACAGTGGGACCGGAAAACCCACTTGGCCATTGCTCTGGCATTATGCGCCTGCCGGCAGGGTTATCGCGTGCGCTTTTATACCGCTCCCAGGCTGGTCACAGAACTCCTGGCAGCCGCCCGGGAACATAAACTCCTCTCTCTAGAAAAACAGTGGCTAAAACAGGACCTGGTGGTGGTAGACGAACTGGGCTACGTACCGTACACTCCCGAAGGAGCCCAACTCTTCTTCCGCTTCTTGGCCGGTCGCTACGAAAGGGGAAGCGTGCTCATCACTTCCAACCTGGAGTTCGGCGAATGGGTACAAGTATTTGGGGACGAAAGAATGACTGCCGCCCTTTTAGACCGGCTCACCCACCGCGCCCACATCCTGGTGATGAACGGGGAAAGCTACCGCTTCCGTGAAAGTTTAAGGCGACGCCAGGAGGAGGGTTTAGTTGGCTCTACATCTGCATAGTAGTTAAGAGCATTTCACTCGTCAGCAGGCCGGACTTGACCCGGCGTCCCGACCTCAGCCTGGCCAACCTTAGCTGGACCGGCTAATCAAGCAGAACCAGGAGGTGGTTCCCATTCTAAAATAAGTCAACATAGCCGTAGCGAAACTAAACTATACAGGTGGTCAACTTTTCAAAGATCAAGTGGTCAACTTTTTGATTGACAAACACATCCGGGTCCATTATAACTTTCGTGATTTCATCCTTGCAATTATCGTGCCATAACGATTAACAGTTTCTCGACGTTTGCCAGACACTCGTTTACTCCTGAAGCTATCTCACATTGAGACAATCAGCGTCTGACCTTTTAGTTCAGACATAAGTTATTCCGGCTATCTTATTTTGAGATAATAATGATCTCAATTTTAGATATCAGCAGAGTAGCCCTATATCAGAGTGACCCTATATTGCCTTCGGGTCCATCCTATTCATTTGTCTCCACGTTTCTTTTGGGAGTGCTTCATTAACCAGCCTTTGGAAGATATGTTCGACCGCTATCAATCCAGATATACCGATTTGAGCCTGAACAGCGTTTAGATTGCTACAATTTGAACTCCGACTTGGGTCTTGCCTGTTTTCTAGACAAAGAATTCCTCGCTACGTTCTTGTTCACCAAGAATTATTAGCTGGGACACCTTACTTCCTACATATTCTGCCAGTCTCTCTTTCCGCTGCCCTTCCTTTGATGCTTTTGGTGTAGCTTTCTTTTTACTGGCCCTGCTGGACTTCTCTACTTCGCCAATCTCCCGCTTCGAATTACCCGTTTCATCGCTGGCTTCTGCATTAACTCCAGAACTGGCTTCGTTGGCTTCTTCAGCTTTATCTACGTGAGCGTATCGGGTAGGAGGGGGCGACTAACCCCCGTCACCCCCCCACACACACACCACCGTACGTACCGTTCGGTATACGGCTTCATAAGGCACTACGAAGTGCTAAGTACCGCTCAACTAAACTCGTCAGCCCTTGGTCTCTCCAGAACTTAAGGCCAAGGGCTTTATTCACCTGGGGAGTATTGACCAACCGCCAGTACCCTTTCCGTGACCCGCTTATAAGTGCTGCCCAGTCCTCAGGTATTCCTAACGCTACTAAGTTGCGTCTCCTGGTGCAGGGTTTTCTCCACTGCCGCAGCATACACATCCTGAGCCGTCGCCTTATCCACTCATCTAGGGCTTCAAGGGTGCTGCGCGTATCTATTAGCCGAAAGTACCCTATCCATCTGTCTTCGCCCTCCCCTCGAACTAATAGAAAGCCTCCCTGTCCTTATGTTCGGTCCTTCCCCCTCTTTGACGCCTAAAAGGGGGTACTATGACCTCTGCTGACTCCTGCCAGTTCATTCGCACCTTCCAGTGCGGGTTACCAGATTACCTGGCGCGCCTGGCAGGCCTCGCCGGGTAAGGACGTTGACTTTCCCTCCTTCCACCCACCGCATATACTCTCAGCAGTCTTCCGTAGCAAGGACTTCGCTTTGTTTCGCAAGCTCATCTAACTGCTGCTAGCCTCCTATGCGGTTCCTGTTCGTCGGACCGGAGGTTTGCCGCCGGCTTCCTTCGGATTCCACCTCGCGATGGACACCCTTGCCTTAAGCTAACGGCTACTGCTACCTTCGTCGTTCAGGACTCACACCATATA
>NZ_JBYKYF010000346.1:2595-2921 GCF_057736855.1 Sporomusa sp. | reverse complement strand
CGGCGATCTTTCTATCCTTGGCGGTATTTATGGAGGCAAGACCTCTGTACATCTGGTCCGTTACTGCACTCGTCACCAAGACCTTCCTGGTGCCCTATCTCATTATAAGGACCCTCAAAACAGTAGGGGACCAGGAGGAGGCGGGGCTGGCACCGGAGACAAGATCGACTGTTTTTCTTGCGGCGTGTATGGTGGCTTTATCGTTCGTGGTGGTAGAACCTTTTCATATGCAAGCCTTACTGAAGTTGAAGGTTGCGCTCGCTGTTTCTATAGCTCATTTTCTACTCGGGTTGCTCTGTATACTTGCTAGAAAGAATGCGCTAAAG
>NZ_JBYKYF010000346.1:0-2585 GCF_057736855.1 Sporomusa sp. | reverse complement strand
TATGGAGAACGGGTCGCATTTGACTCTGGCCATCATGGCCTATAACGCGCCCGAAACTGTGGAGATCGGTATCCTGACTGACGCTATTTTTGCCGTCCTGATCATGACAATTATTGCCAGGCGTCTCTTCAGGGTCTTCGGTACCCTGGACACCGATAAGCTCACACTACTAAAAGGTTAGGTGATAGAAGTGGGAGAGAACATTTTATTATACTTGCCTGCGGTACCACTGGGGACAGCTCTTTTAGCCTTTGGGGTGAGGTCCCGGCGTATAGTAGAGGTTGTGCATTTTGTCGGGATCAGTATCGTGACTCTTCTCTCCTTGCTACTGGTGCAGTACGTACTTAACGGACAAACGCTGCTTGCCCTTGGCGGAATGCTCTACGCCGATAGCCTGACGGCGGTCCTTATTCTTATTATCGGGGTACTGGGGTTCCTGAACGGCTTTTACTCTATAGGATATATGAGATATGATCTTGCGCATGGCGAAGTGGATGAGAGGAGCGTCTGCTCTTATTACGGGTTCTATCATATATTTTTGTTCACGATGGTTCTCTCTGTTATATCTAACAATATTGCCATTATGTGGGCTGCGGTTGAAGCAACCACCTTGGGCTCGGCCTTCCTGGTCGGCCTCTATAAACACAAGACCTCGGCGGAAGCTGCGTGGAAGTATGTCCTCATCTGCAGCGGCGGCCTGGCCTTTGCCCTGTACGGGACCATCCTGACCTACTCCAACGCCTTTGCCATGGTGCATGACGCTTACAGGGCGATGCTGTGGACTGAGTTAGTGGGAATGGCCCGGAGCCTTGACCCGCAGGTGATGAAACTGGCCTTTGTATTCATTTTGATCGGCTTCGGTACCAAGGCCGGCCTGTTCCCCATGCACACTTGGCTGCCGGACGCTCACAGCGAAGCCCCGAGCCCGGTTAGCGCCCTGCTGTCGGGTGTGCTGCTAAAGTGCGCGTTATTTGCGATAGTAAGATACTATGCCATTACCTTGCAGGCTGTCGGCAAGGAGTTCCCGCAGACCCTGCTCCTCATTTTTGGCCTTTTGTCTGTGGGTGTCTCGGCTTTCTTCATCCTGGTGCAGAACGATATCAAAAGGAAGCTGGCTTACAGTAGTGTGGAGCATGTAGGCATCATCGCCACCGGCCTGGGCGCGGGAGGGCCGCTGGGAATATTTGCCGCGCTGCTTCACACTGTCAACCACAGCATCACCAAGTCCCTTTTGTTCTGTACAGCAGGGAATATAACTATAAAGTATGGTACCCGGGATGCAGAGAGGATCCGGGGTATGCTGAAGGTAGCGCCCTTTACCGCCTTTATCTTCGCTGTCGGCCTCCTGGCTCTGGCTGGGTCGCCGCCTTTTAACATTTTCGTCAGCGAGTTTATGACCCTTATGGCGGGTCTACAAGGCGGGCATCTCTGGCCGATGATACTGTTTCTTGTGTCTCTAGTGATCGTCTTTGCCGCGCTGCTTATCCTGATAAGCGAGACGGTTTTCGGTTCCCCTCCGGAGGACCTGCCCCGGGGTGATGCCAACTGGCTGACCTTACTGCCTTTTGGGGTCCTGTTTCTGCTCATGGCCGGGCTGGGGATATATATACCGGCGCCGTTGAATGAGCTGCTGAAGAGTGCAGTTAGCGTTGTCCTAGGAGGGAGGTAACAAATATGGTGGGATATGCCGTTGCAAGTATCTTAATCCCTGTATTGGGAAGCGCCCTGGCGCTTATTGCGCCCAACGGCTATGTAAAAAGGATCGTCCAACTGACTACCTTCTTGGCCTTCGTTAGCAGCCTGCTTTTAATGCTCGAATTCATGCAGGCGGGGGGAGTCGGTTTTACGCAGGAGTTAGTGCGCTTCGGCGGTATACAGGTATTCGGCCTTACGGTTGACACGCTCAGTGTTTTGGTTGGCTTTGCCGTAGTCCTTGTGGGCTTTTTGGTGTGTCTTTACTCCCTGGGGTATATGAGTGTCAGCAACAGGGAACACCCTGTTCACGATGGCACTAAAAGGTATTACTTCTTTCTCCTCCTCTTCATCGGGTCCATGGCCGGCCTGGTGTTCTCTTCGACAATGATCGGGCTCCTGGTCTTCTTCGAGCTGACCGGCGTTTGTTCATGGGGTCTGATCGGATTTTACGACCAGCCGGAGGCACGCAAAGCGGCCCTCAAAGCCATTATAGTAACCCACGCTGCGGCTGTGGGCTTCTATGTGGCGACGGCTTATCTGTTCATTCACAGCGGTACTTTCGAGTTGACGGCCCTCGCACGACTCGGCGAGGGAGCCAAGATTGTGGTATTCCTAGGGATACTCCTGGCCGCCTGGGGCAAGTCGGCCCAGTTCCCGCTTCATTCATGGCTTCCTGAAGCCATGGTTGCGCCCACACCGGTCAGCGCCTATTTGCACGCAGCCTCCATGGTGAAGGTTGGGGCCTACATTTTTGCCCGGGCCATGTTATCAGCAGGAAGTGTGCCTCAGGTCATCGGCGTCATCGGTGGGATTATGGCGGTCTGCAGTCTGGTGTATGGTTTTGTAATGTATTTCCCGCAACACGATATGAAAAGGTTACTGGCCTATTC
>NZ_JBYKYF010000345.1:0-2926 GCF_057736855.1 Sporomusa sp. | reverse complement strand
CCCCAACCCCAACCCCAACCCCAACAATCAACACCTGCTTACTCTCAACCACCAGCACAACAACCGGCCCCAAATGTTGCAGTACAGCCTGTTCAGTTTGCACCGTTAAAACCAGGTGGTATATCGGGTGATAATACTAATATTGGTCTGCTGTTAGATGTGCCGCTCCAAATCACAGTTGAGTTAGGCCGAACCCGCAAACTAATACGTGAGATTCTTGAATTAGCACAAGGTTCAGTGGTAGAACTTGATAAACTGGCCGGAGAACCAGTAGATATTTTAGCTAATGGTAAACTGATTGCCAAAGGGGAAGTTGTAGTTATTGACGAAAATTTCGGTGTGAGGATTACTGATATAGTAAGTCCTTTAGAACGAGCTAATAATCTTCAGTAGCAATTTAAATTAATTCGACATAAGGAGAGATAAGGTTAATGGCCATTAAAGTGTTAGTTGTGGATGATGCTGCGTTTATGCGGATGATGATTAAAGATATTTTAACGAAAAACGGCTACGAAGTTGTTGGAGAAGCAGAAAACGGGGTTAAAGCACTGGAAAAATATCAGGAACTAAAGCCGGATTTAACCACAATGGATATTACTATGCCGGAAATGGACGGAATTACAGCGGTAAAAGAAATTAAAAAAATCGACCCCAATGCAAAAATTATTATGTGCAGTGCAATGGGACAGCAAGCGATGGTTATTGAAGCCATTCAGTCAGGGGCTCGTGATTTTATCGTTAAGCCGTTCCAGCCTGACCGTGTTCTAGAAGCTGTTCGCAAAGCTGTTGGTTAGAAGAAGGGATTTATTTAACGATGCGCAGCAAATTTCATGTTAGCGGCAGTATCGTATTAATTGCTATTGTTTTGTTACTATTGACAGGCCAGGTATTGGCAGCCGCTGAAACAGGCGAATACTTAAAATATCAGGAGCCTCAGCCTACAGCTTCATCCTGGCTTGCGACAAGTAGTTATATTATATCGTTACTGTTAACTTTTCTGGTAGTTCTTGGTCTTGCATATTATACATCGAAGTTTTTGGCTCATAAAATGTCGCGGGTCGGAGGATTTGGCGGTAAAGTTTATTTTACTTTACCTTTGGGACCTAATCGTGCTATTTATGTGGTTGAGATAGCAGGTAAGTTTCTAGTTCTAGGGGTTACTGAACATAATATTACGTTACTCAATGAGATTACCTCATTAAGTGAGATTGAACACCTGAAAGCCCTTCAATCTACGGCTAATACTTTACCACCTGAACAGTTTGGCAATATTTTTCGCCGTCAGATTGTCTCACTTAAGCAGATGCAAAAAAAATTTCCCCTTGTTTTCGGTTCAGATACTTCTGTAATTGATGAGAAGGAACCAGAAAACGATAATAGGAAGAGGTAACTATCAATGTTACGAAGGATTATCACCTATAGAAAAATATGGCATTGCCATGTTTTATTGTTAGTTGCGATTTTAGTAATTGCTTTTCCGTCAATGGCTAATGCGGCGCCGTTGATTCCCAATATTACTATCGGAGTAGAACAAGCCAATAATCCTCAGGATGTTGCTCTTAGCCTGCAAGTTCTGTTAACACTAACGGTGCTTTCATTGGCACCGTCTATTTTGGTTATGATGACATCCTTTACTAGAATTATTGTGGTGTTATCATTTATGCGCAGTGCGTTAGCAACGCAGCAGATGCCACCCAATCAAGTGTTAATCGGATTAGCATTGTTTTTAACTTTTTTTACTATGTCTCCGTATTTTGATCAAGTAAATAAGAATGCACTTCAACCGATGCTTGCTGGGACGATAAGTCAGGAAACTGCGCTTAATGAAGCCATGATTCCCATGCGCGAGTTTATGCTCAAACAAACTCGCGAAAATGATTTGGCTTTATTTGTTAATATGGCAGAAATTCCTCGCCCTGAATCACCGGCAGATGTTCCTACTTCAGTGCTCATTCCGGCTTTTATTATTAGTGAACTTAAGACTGCGTTTCAAATTGGTTTTTTAATTTACATTCCATTTATTGTTATTGACATGGTGGTGGCTAGTACCCTAATGGCTATGGGGATGATGATGGTGCCGCCTGTCATGATTTCGTTACCTTTTAAACTCTTACTGTTTGTACTGGTAGATGGTTGGCATTTAGTTGTCCGCTCATTGCTCAGTAGTTTTAATTAAGGGAGGACGCTTATGTCAGGAGATATGGCTATTCAATTAGGCCGTAATGCATTAACTATAGTTATGCTGGTTTCGGCTCCAATGCTAATTCTTGGCTTGTTGGTTGGGATTATGGTAAGTATATTTCAAGCGACAACCCAAATACAAGAACAGACGCTTGTGTTTATTCCTAAAATTATTGCGGTTTTTGTTGCTATACTTATTTTTGGTCCGTGGATGCTGAGTATAATGGTTGATTATACTAGAGAGTTATTTATGAGTCTGCCAGCCATGGTTCGCTAACTGGAAGAGCAGCAGTATTTCTACATAGATAGGTGGTAAGCAATATTGGATTTGTTTACTTTACTGCAAAACCAGTTAGGATTTTGCCTGTTGATTTTTGCTCGCCTGAGCGGGATTTTCTCGACAGCCCCGGTATTTGGTGCCCGAAATGTCCCGGTGATGGTTAAAGCCGGATTGTCGTTACTACTTTCCTATATATTGGTACCGCTATTAATTGATACAAATATAAATATGCCGGAAGCCTTATTAGCTTATGTGGCTTTAGTTATTGGTGAATTTTTAATTGGATTAATTATTGGTTTTGCCTGTTCATTCATATTTCATGGAATTCAGATGACGGGCGCCCTGCTAGATATGCAAATTGGCTTTGGCATGGTGAATGTCTTAGACCCGTTAATTGGCCAACAGGTTCCTATTATTGGAAATTTTAAATACATTTTGGCAATGTTAGTATATTTAGCAAGTAAT
>NZ_JBYKYF010000344.1:0-2938 GCF_057736855.1 Sporomusa sp. | reverse complement strand
ATTTATCGACAGATGAAAGAAAAAATATTTGCTAACCAGCAAGCTAATGATTATCTCATTTTAAATTATGATGATCCGGTCGTGCGTGATATGGCTAAACGGGCAAGAAGCAAAGTGGTATATTTTAGTCTTACACAGTGTCTGGAAGAAGGTGTCTTTGTAGAAACAGGTAATGTTAGAATCAGCTTGGATGGTAAATATACAGAAATTTGTGCTGTTAAAGATATAAAAATCAAGGGCGACCACAATGTTGAAAATGCGCTGGCGGCCTGCGCCATCGCTTATTTAGCCGGAGCTCGGCCAGAAGCTATGGCAGCGGTTCTTAGCACTTTCCCTGGTGTTGAGCATCGGCTTGAACCAGTGGCGGAGATAAAGGGTGTAGCTTATTATAATGATTCTAAAGGCACCAACCCTGAGTCTTCGATCAAAGCCCTTAAGGCCTTTGATGGACATATTATTCTGATTGCCGGCGGATGGGATAAAAAGACAGATCTCACTGAGTTTATGCAGGTGGCTAAGGCCAAAACAGACCATCTAATTCTGCTTGGAGAGGCACAGCAGCGATTTGCCGAGGCGGCTGCTCGGCAGGGCATCAAAAATATTCACAAAGTAGTTTCGTTAGATGAGGCTGTAACCTTGGCACACCGTTTGGCCAAACCGCCACAGGTGGTGTTATTGTCGCCGGCCTGCGCTAGTTACGATATGTTCGATAATTATGAACAGCGGGGGAGAGTCTTTAAGGATTTGGTGCGACGGTTAGTAGTCCGCCCAGTCTAAAGCCATAGTAAAAGTCATAGTATGAATTGTGTGAGTTTCTTCGTCCAATAATGCGGAAGAAAGTGCATATATTGTAAATAAGTAAGGAACCAATAAAGAAAACACAGTTTGGTCTGAGTGATAGCCACAAAAGAAACCGAGGTTAGGTTTTGTGGATTTAACGAAGCTGGGGGAAGCATCACGATAAGACCGACAATGGATTTAGGCTTGATGGGCTATTTGGTAAGGAGGGAGCGCGATTGGTAGGCAGAGCTAAGTCGCCCGATTATGTCATCTTTTTTACCATCGTTGGTTTGCTGGGGTTCGGGATTGTAATGGTTTATAGTGCAAGTGCTGTTTCGGCATATGTCAACTATAATGACAGCTACTACTTTCTAAAACGCCAGATGATTTGGGCTACACTTGGAGTTTTGGCAATGCTGCTTACCATGAATATCGAATATCATGCATGGCGAATTTGGGCTAAACCCATCATGATTATTACGCTGATATTATTAGTGCTTGTTCTCATACCAGGACTAGGCAAGGTGGTTAACGGTGCTAGGCGATGGCTAGGTTTTGGTTCGCTATATTTACAACCGTCGGAAATCGCCAAACTATGTATGGTGATATTTACGGCTAACAGCTTAGCAAAAAACCAAGATAAAATTGGTAATTTTTTTAAAGGCGTTGTTCCGCAACTCGCTATGCTGCTAGTCGTATTTGGACTGATTTTAAAAGAGCCAGATTTAGGTACTGCTCTGGTTATTGGTGGGACGGTATTTTTACTACTGTTTGCTGCAGGTGCTAAACTGTCGCACTTGGGTTCTTTAGGTGCTGCTGGTGTCTTGGGGATAATTGTAGCTATTATCGCTGAGCCCTATCGACTTAAACGACTATTAGCATTTAGCGATCCGTGGGCCGATCCCCTAAACAGCGGCTACCATATTATTCAATCGTTATATGCATTAGGCTCAGGCGGATTGTTTGGCGTTGGACTGGGACGTAGCCGGGAAAAGTTTTTATATCTGCCTGAACCTCACACTGATTTTATTTTTGCTATTTTGGGAGAAGAACTAGGTTTTATAGGAACGGCTACTGTTATTATTTTATTCTTTTTATTTGCTTGGCGCGGGTTTAAAATAGCCATTTCGGCGCCCGATATTTATGGCAGTTTGTTGGCCGGTGGCATAACCAGTATGATTATTTTACAGGCGCTGATGAATATTGCAGTAGTTACTGCCTCAATGCCGGTAACTGGAATACCGCTACCCTTTCTCAGTTTTGGAGGATCGGCCCTGGTGTTTACCATGGCTGGAGTTGGTATTCTGCTTAATGTTTCGCGGTATGTCAGCTTGAAATGAATGTAGGGGGCAACCATATGCGGATAATTATTTCTGGCGGGGGGACAGGTGGGCATATCTACCCCGCCATTACTATCGCAAGAGAGATAGCCAAGTTAGCCAATACCTGTGAAATACTATTTGTAGGAACAAAACAAGGCCTTGAAGCTGATATAGTTCCTAAAGAAGGCTTTGCTTTTACTACCATCGAAGTTCGTGGTTTAGAACGTAAACTCTCCTGGAAAAATGTACAAACCCTGTTTGCTACGGTCGGAAGTGTTTGGAAATCTATCCAGATTATTAAAGAGTTTAAGCCAGATGTTGTGATTGGTACGGGCGGTTATGTATGCGGACCAGTGTTATTGGCTGCTAGTTTGCTGAAGATCCCATCGATGATTCAGGAACAGAATGTCATACCAGGGATTACGAATAAAATTCTGGCTAGATTTGTTGACAAAATTGCTATTGGCTATCAAGAGGCAAAGGCGCATTTTAAAGAGTACAAGTCTGGGCAAATTGTGTTTACAGGTAATCCGATTAGGCCGGAAGTTATGTCAGCCACCCGCGAGGAAGGACAGGCCGCATTAGGGCTTAGTCCTGATAAACTTACATTGCTCGTAGTTGGTGGCAGTCGTGGTGCTCGTAGTATTAATCATGCTATGCTCGGTGTTTACAAACATTTTAATAATCATGCGCGTATTCAAATATTGCATGTAACAGGACAAAACGAGTATAATAGCATAGTTGAGCGTTGTAAACAAGCGGGTATAGAGCTTTCCAGCGATGGCAATATTATCATCAAACCGTATTTGTATAATATGCCGTTAGCGTTAGCAGCG
>NZ_JBYKYF010000343.1:0-2940 GCF_057736855.1 Sporomusa sp. | reverse complement strand
AAGCCCATAGCGGACTTTCACCGCCTAGTTACTGCCCATGCCGGGCAAACTAGCAGTAAGTCCGTACCACATTTGCGTGATACGGACTATTTTTTTATTTTGTAATCCCATTAACATAAAATTCGAATACGCACCCTTGATATAAACACATTTTACTATAATGTCAGAAAGGGCCCATACGTCTATTGTTTGTCAATACAAAACTGCCGACAAAATCTGTCGACAACCCAAAACGCCTAGTATGATAAGCAGGCATTCTGATTTATTCTTCATTTGTTATAAAATGGATTGCCAAATAAAATGCAGCCTTGGAGAATTAGCATAATTATGCTGCAGCGGCAATCCCAGAACCAGTTTGGCTACATGATCTGACGAGAAATTATGCGTCATCCCTATACCACAACTGGTCAGAAAATCGTTACTGCCGATAGATTCATGATTGCCTTTATACGGAAAAGCACCACCATGATCAATAAAAATAAGCCCGGTAGTTTTCTCAGATAGCGATTTGCTCCATTCGACGCTCAGAAAATACCCTTTATCACCTAGCAACAGCCCTTCCGCATAGCCTCGCACGCTGGACATGCCACCTAGAGAAAATTGTTCTACTGTCGGCAAGATTTTGTCTGGTGTGATCTGCCCGCTCAAGCGCAGAGTCTGAATCACGCCATCATTCAATGCCTGCTGCCGCACAGCCGCTAAGTTGTATTTAATGAAGTGCTGGCGCTGACCAGCACTATCTGCATAGCCCCTAGTTATATCATGTCGGACATAAGCAGCTTTTTTACTGCTATTTGCCTGCAAAGTATAGCTATAAGCAATAGTTTTGACATCTGTATCCAAAGTTTTTGTGCCATCAAACAGGGTTTCCGAGTCTTTGTCATTCACCTGGAAGCTGTGTTCAGTTTTAAAACCGGCCCGAACGCTCTGTAGCCAACTATAGCTAAGACCCAAATCGGAAGAATAGCCCTCAATATTAAGATGGGCATAAGGTCCGGATAAAATATCAATCCGGTTTCTAGCATAACTAATTGCCATCCGTCCACTATGGTTAACAGGTACACTGTAAGAAAAAGATCCCGCAAAGGTACCTTTTGACCACACTGGCATCAAGTTAATGATATCCCGGTTGCCAGTCAAGCTACGATTGGTCCAGGAAAATCCATAGCGATACCGTCCCGTGTTTTTGCTACCCGCATTATCAGAAAACAAAAGAAATTTTTCGTTTTCCGGTTCTTGCGCAATCAATACAATATCTGTGGTACCAAACGCAGCTCCTGGCTTTAATTCGGCGCGAAGACGCACGTCATTGGTCATATTAAAGTGTATTAACTGTTGTTCCAGAGTGTCCAAGCGTACAAGACTGCCATTGACAAGATTAAACCTATCCAAGAAAAACGAGTCCCGCGTGTATTGATTACCTAAGACTTGCAATTCTCCAATGCGTCCTTCAACCAACTGAATACGCACGACGCCATCTTTAATGGTTTGCTGCGGCAACAAGGCTTTGGCCGTAATATAATTTTTATTTTTATAAAGTTCATTAATTTTACCGATAACTTCGTAAAGATCGGATATGCTAATTTCTCGATTTTCATAAGTCGCCGTAATAGCCTGTATTTCTTCTGTTGTGAGAATATCTGAAACGTCAACGGCGATACGCCTTATGAAAACGCGAACAGTTCCGTCAGTGGAGTGTTCCGGTTGCTGGGTTGTTTTATCAATAACAGTATCTTCTGTCGAAGTCTTAGATTTTATTTTTTCGCCCAACCGGTAATATTCTAAAATGTCCCCAGCCTGCTTCAGTTCAGCACCAGACGGGTTATAGCCAGCTGGCGGCATAGGTTGAGCTAGAACTGAACTGTTCAAACATAATAATGTGAAAGCTATAAGTAACCCCGTTGTTTGCTTTTTAGACTTCATGCCCATCGTCCTCCGCCTTAGTCGTTGGGACGACAGGCGGCACAGGTTGCTGTTGCGTAATGGTAAGTACACCGTTATCTACTAATTGGCTAATAATATTTTGTCCCAAAGAAAAACCCTCAATAAAACCAGACAACGGAATGACTACCCGAGCGGCATGATTGTACACTGGATTGCCATCTTTATCCTGCAGAGCAGGGTTCAAACTGACGAAATCAATACGAACCGTTGTTCCATTCACATAGATATTGCTAACCTTATCTGCATAAAATTCCTGATTCATGTTCATTGCTCCTTTTTGCAGCAGGCCGTTTCCAGCGGCCTGCTGCGCTTTTACATATTATCGTTCCTAGTTGTCCATACTTTCCTTGTCATCTTCGTTATTATCGGTATTGCCAATATGTACTCCGTTACCGGCAGTACCAGTGGATGCGCCGCTTCCGGTAATACCAGAGTCTAGCTCTTCGCCAGCTACACTAGGATTTACTTCACCAGTAGTAGCCGTGTTTACTCCGCCACCAATGATTTGAACTGTATTTTCCTTGGACAAAGTTTGGAGACCGCCATTAAAGCCGGACAGATTTGCATTGATTTCTAGGCTTTCCGAGTCTGAATTACTCTCAGAAACGGTATTGCTTAAAGTGGTAAGTTTGCTGGTCTGCTTAATAAGGCTATTTTCATTGCTAGCTCCATTAACCAGATAGTCAGGATGATAATTGATGACTAGCGCATTAGTCTTGAATTGCCGATCAGCCGCCATATAGAGATAGAAGGAATTGTTTTCTGGCATAAGTTGCAAGTCGCTGTCAGCAAGATGCTTATCTATGTTACTGGCGTATACATAATGCTTATTGTTGCGGAAATTTGCCCAACTGCCGATACGGGTGTCAAGGAAGTTGACATTATCGGCATTTGCTTGAACATTAGCTTGATCAGCGGCAAAAGTGGTGAAAGTAACACCGATATCAGAACTAATAGTAACATCAATCGTATCCGCCATATATTTGCTGCCACCCG
>NZ_JBYKYF010000342.1:0-2943 GCF_057736855.1 Sporomusa sp. | reverse complement strand
CTGGTGGAGTGGTTTCCGGTAAGAGAACGCGGCATGGCTTTTGGGCTGCTTATGGTGGCTCCTTCAGCCGGTATTCTAATTTCAAATTTTTTGGCGCCTACTCTTAACCAAATGATTGGTTGGAAAGGCGCTTTTATGTCGGTGGGAACGATTACTTTTGTCGCAGGTGTATTTGTTGCATTATTTATGCGTTCGAATGCACCCAAAGAAGATAAGCAGGAATCATTGATAGCTGGTTTTATTTATCTCTTTCATCATAAAAATTTGATGCTGACTTGTGCGACCGGGTTTTGCTTAATGTGGCTGCAGTTAGCTGTGGCTACATGGGCAAATGCCTATATTAAATCCATCGGTTTCACCGTAAAAGACGCCGGTACGGTCATGATGTGGTATGGAGTGGGTGGGGTTTTGTCCCCCATTGTGGCCGGTTTCTTGTCAGATCGGTTAAATAACCGGCGGATCATTGTTTTGGTATCGTTGGCACTTACCATACCGTTAACCTTGTGGTTTGGACATGAGACCTCCTTGACTGCACTGTATATACTGAGCTTTGCTGCTGCTTTTGCCTCTTATTTAGCAAACCCCATGCTCAATGTCATGGTTGCCAATTATGCGGGTGTTCAGTGGGCTGCTACCGCCAGTGGCATAGCGAACTTCTTGTATCAGCTTGCCTCGCTGATTAGCCCGCTTGTTCTTGGATTAGTCATTGATTGGACAGGTAATTTTAGTTGGGTATGGTGGATTATGGCTCTGGGACCAGCTATCGGCTTTATCATTATGTTATTTATCAAAGAATAGCGGCCATTGTCTGATTGTTTCTGTCGCAAGAGGCGGGCAGAGTTCAGTACAACGAGGATAGAGCCAAGAGTATGCACAATGGCGGCCAATACTGGGCCTAATAAACCGTAGGCAGCAAACAGGATGGCAATCAGGTTGTTGGCTACAATGATATTCTGCCAGATGGTGCGGATGGCTTTGCCGACTGCTGGGCATCGCCAGTCAAGAATACGATGTTATTAATGTTTTCACGGTGTAATGCGGCAATCATATCTTTAACATCTTCACGCAGTGGGTCATGGATAACGATAATCCCGACAACTAATCCGTCGGCAGCGAGAATAACCGCCGTGCCACCAGCTTGTTGGCTGTCAAGACGGCAATTGCCAACAAGTCATTTTTGTGCCAGCCATTGTAGCTGCGGATAGCTTTTACTGCTGGTTTGCCTACCGTAATGGTGCCGGTTTTATCTAATAACACGGTATCGACGGTTCCTATCTTTTCTAAGATTTCGCCGCCTTTAATCAACAGAAAGGACAAGAAATAGGAGGCTATTAGAGTACGAGTTTCGCGTTTGAAAAGAAGAAAAATAATTTTTTCACTATTTACAAAATGGCGGCAACATTGTAAAATTATGATGAATTGAGAGTTATGAAAACTCTACCAAAAAAGCAAGTGCAGTGCGTGTCCTTAATATATAAATATAATATAGTAGATACCCTGATGTGATGATAGGCATGAAGCCTTGGTGGACGTAAAGTCTCCTTTGGTTTGCATGCCTTTTTATTTGCCAAGAAGAACGCTTGTGATTGACGAATACCAGTAAGGGAGAGAAAAGTATGTTAGCTACAAAAAAGCAGTTTAACAAGTTCAAACAGTATGCAGCACTGGTTATATCCCTGATTCTGCTAGCAATCCTGGTAGCTGGCTGTGGTTCGCAGACAAGTAAGGATGCGTCTCAAGAAAAGGTATTGAAATTTTCCTGGGCGAAAGACATTGGGCCTTTGAACCCGCATTTGTACAATCCGAATGAGATGTTTGCGCAGGCCATGGTCTATGAATCTCTGGTGCAGTATAGCAGTGATGGTAAGATTATTCCCTGGTTGGCTGAGAGCTGGACAGTCTCACCAGACGGCAAAGAATACATATTTACCCTGCGGAAAGACGTAAAGTTTTCTGATGGCACTCCATTTAATGCGGCGGCAGTTAAGAAAAATTTTGATGCTGTTTTGGCCAATGGCAAGCGTCACGACTGGCTGGCATTAATCAGGCAAATCAAAGAAACACAGGTCATAGACGACAGAACATTCAAACTGGTGCTAAAGGATTCTTATTACCCGGTATTACAGGAGCTGGCCCTCATCCGTCCGCTTCGTTTCCTGGCCCCTTCTCAGTTTCCGGATAGCGGTAATACTGCCGAAGGTATCAAAAAGCCGGTTGGTACCGGCCCTTGGATGCTGAGCGAGTATAAACAAGGTGAAGTCGCAGTATTTGTTCCCAATCCGCATTATTGGGGGACTAAACCGAAAGTGGATAAATTGGTAGTAAAAGTTATTCCTGATAGTGAGTCACGGGTTGTTGCGTTTGAAAAAGGGGAACTGAATTTGATTTATGGTAAAGGCAGTATCAGCATTGATGCTTTTAAGCAGCTGCAGGCCTCAGGAAAATATGAAACCAAACTGTCCGGGCCTCTGGCAACCCGTGCTTTGGCCATAAACTCCAATAAAGGCGCGACTAAGGAGCTTAAAGTACGGCAAGCCATTCAGCATGCGGTTAATAAAGATGCGTTTATTAAAGGCGTTCTCTTTGGTACCGAGCATAGAGCCGATACCTTGCTTGCCGCAAATTTCCCATATTGTAATCTTGGGCTAAAACCGTATGAATATAGTGAGGCTAAGGCTAAGAGCCTCTTGGAAGAGGCTGGCTGGAAGGAAGTCCCGGGTAAGGAATTTAGGGAAAAAGACGGACAAGTGTTGGAAGTGGAATTTTGTTTTTACAGTACAGATGCTATTCAAAAATCAATCGGCGAAGTACTCCAGGGTGATCTGAAGAAAGTAGGCATAAAAGTTAAGTTGACTGCCGAAGAACCTGGTTCCATTGTTCAGCGTCAAAAAGACGGCAATTTTAATCTGATTACCAATGATACTTCGGGTGCTCCCTATGATC
>NZ_JBYKYF010000341.1:0-2951 GCF_057736855.1 Sporomusa sp. | reverse complement strand
CCCGTTGTCCTGGTTATTACTATGACTGGAGCCTATTCCATCAACAATAGTATTTTTGATCTGTTTTTGTTAGCAGCGTTTGGGATACTTGGGTTCTTTATGAAACAGACAGGCTATGAGCCGGCACCATTAGCCCTTGGCTTGATTTTGGGTCCCACTCTGGAAACCGGGTTGGTCCAAGGCTTGATTATTGTCGATGGCAATCCCTGCTCTTTCCTATCTCGGCCAATTTCAGGTACTATTCTTTGGTGTGGTATTGCTTTGCTGATTTTCCATCTGACAAAACAATTTGTGAGAAAACAGCAAGGTCCAAACAACTAATAACAAAGGAGGTTTTTGATTGAAAATTAACCGCAGAATTTCTATTTTACTGGCAGCCTTTTTATGTATAACAATTATGCTGGGGGGATGTACTGTGGCTACTAAAAAAAGCACCGAAGTTCCGGAAAAATATCCGGCTAAACCAATCACGGTTATCGTACCCTTTGCTGCTGGCGGCACCGCCGACATCATGGCAAGGGCACTTGAAAAAACTTCTCAACAGTACCTAGGGCAGCCTATGGTTATTACCAATGTGCCAGGCGGTGCCGGCACTATCGGCATGAACGAGATTGCCGGAGCCGCACCGGATGGCTATACAATTGGAACCATTGGTTTAAATGCATTATTGCAACCATTGTATGGGCCAACCCGCTACCATTACCCGACTGCCCTAGATCCTTTGGTAAAAGTTGTATCTTCCCCAACAGTCCTGGCTGTTCTTTCCGAAAAAGATTGGAACAACCTTCAAGACTTAATTAACTATGCTAAAGCACATCCTGGAGAAATTAAATTTGGTCATGCTCGTTTAGGGACAACATCGCACATTACTGGCGAATTATTAGCTAAAGAGGCAAACATTAAAATATCTCAGGTTCCCTTTCGAGGCGATTCAGAAGCTTTGGCTGCTTTGTTAGGTGGTCATATAGATTTTATTTTGACTACGACAGCAATAAAAGATCATTTGCAAAATGGCTCCGTTAAAATACTTGGAGTTGCCGAAGAAAAGCCTCTGACTCTTCCCGGCTTTGAGAACATACCTACTTTCAAAGAACAGGGAATCAATGTTTCGTTTAACTTTTGGATTGGGCTTGTCGCCCCTAAAGGCATTCCAGCACAGGAAAAGGCTAGGTTGACAGACGGTTTACAAAAAATGATCCAGTCTCCTGAATTTAGTAAAAGCATAGAAGCCATTGGAATGGTGGTCGACTATCTGGGCCCCCAAGAATTCGCTGAACGTTGGAATGCAGATAATGTAAGACTAGGAGAAATCGTAAAAGAAACCGGCATTGCTGAAAAAATAGCCTCACAGAAAAAATAATCACGTTTATTCCGCAAACTAATTGAAAACAGCCTGTATAACATGTGATTAACATGTTGCTCAAATTTCAAAATGCCCCTTCGCACATTACATGCGATAGGGGCATTAATCTAAGCACCGCAGCTCAGTCGTATTGCACAGGTGAAACAAACTTTTTTCGCGGGAATATATTAGTAACTATTTTCTAATTAGTGCGTATACTATATTACTAAATCGAAACTGAGGAATGAATATGAGATGTGAAGATCTTGATAACATAATTATTTTGGCCTTAATACTCACGCTCATTGGAGACGCCCTCGGATTATATGCCGAAATAGTCGGTCGACGCTGCGGCGAAATAGAGGAAGCAGAACAACTGGAGAAGGAAAATAGGATTCATGCAGAGCTGAACGATTTACGTAAACGTGTTGCCTTATTAGAGAAACAATTGGGACTATAATTAATCTATCCCTTTCAAATACTAGCAGTTCCCTCTTTATTAAGTAATTCATTAAACAGGCGAACATCTTCCGCTGACACGTTCGAATGAACAAAATCAGCTCTTACACAGTCCTTTATCAAGATCTCATCATAGTTATTACATCCATAAGCTACACTTGTGCTTACAATCTCTTGATACAATGCTTTTGCTGGTTCAATAGCGGCTGGCGGAGTCGCCGGGTCATGTATAACTGCCTTCAAATATTCCGCCCGCATAGCATGATGCAGTTCTGCAACAATGGCAGCCTCAAGAATTTTGTAATAGCGGCTTTGCGGAATACAGATATAGGTACGGCAGCTAGCTGTCCGCTCTTTATAAATGAGGCAACGCCCCAGACCGTCTAAGTGGCGGCATTTTTTATGTCCGGCAACCAGAAAAATTTCCAGTTTATTTTCACCCATATCCACAAATAATTTCGGGATTATCCGTTCCATCTTGCCCTTTGAAATTTTTTTCGCGGTAATACTATCCATATTGATTTTAAACCGGCCTTTACAGCAATGCTCTTTACAGGCATCGCACGGCAAAGGATTCTCTGTTAGAAACTCATCGACAGCATCAAAAAAGTCCTGCACCGTAGATGCATGGTTTAAGCCGGTAATATCAACCTCGCCTGCTTGGTTAAAGAATAGTTTCAGTGTGACCATCCTTTCAATATTATCGTATTAGCTGCTACCCAAATAAAAGAGCCATAATTCATCTGTACATGAATTATGGCTCTAATTCTTCTTATTGGCCTAATTTTCCTGCAAATCGGTAAAAATACCTTTTCAAAAACCTTTGCCAACTCCCTCCATCTCGGTGACAAAGGTCTCGACAGCTCAATAGGTAACCCCCTTCCAATAGACAGTGGTACATATTTCGGCGCTTGCGGGAAGCTGAACATCTTTGAGCGCCCATGTTTTAAATTCTTCAAAACCGGTTCTGTCCACAATATAGCCGATATGCTCTTTTCCTCCTTCGGCTGCTGGATCAATGTACTGTTTTACATAGTCATAAGTATTACAAATGATTTTCGTAATACTGTCTTCATCAGCCCATTTGATAAAATCTTCACCCAAACGGGGGTTTTTCTTGCCTGTCCTGCCAAACAGGGTTAACCGATAG
>NZ_JBYKYF010000340.1:0-2956 GCF_057736855.1 Sporomusa sp. | reverse complement strand
CAGCATATCTACCAGCAAATACGCCGGTTCGGTTGGTTTGAGATATTTTCGCTTGGTTTCTTCCCGCAAAAAACCACGGTCAATAAGTTCTTTGATAATGGTGGCACGGGTAGCCTCAGTCCCGATTCCGGCAACATCTTTTAGCTGTTTTTTCAAATCCGGGTTTTTAACATATTTATGAATTTCCTTCATCGCCGCCACTAAGGAAGCTGCCGTAAACCGCCCTGGCGCTTTTGTCGACTTTTTCTCTGCTAAAGCCTCGATAAATCGCACCCTATCGCCTCTATTCATGGCTGGCAGAGTAGCACTGTCGTCCTCTTTCTTATCTTCGGCTTCTGCGCCATAGACTTCTTTCCAGCCCAGCACATTGATCATTCGGCCATTGGCGACAAATTTTTCACCTGCATACTCAAGTTCTGCCCGTGTTTGGTCATAGACATGTACTGGATAAAACTGAGTAATATATGCCTGGGCAATCAGAAAATATATATTTCTCTCTGTTTCACTTAAAGCCGCAAAATTACAGCGTTCCACGGTCGGAATAATAGCATGGTGGGCTGTGATCTTTTTGTCGTTCCAGGCTCGGCTGCGGATCTGGCGGTCAGCCCTGCGAGCCCAGACAGCCAATTCGTTATGCGCCAATCCCGCTAAGTTGGCAAGAATAACAGCCGCATCATCATGTTGCGATTCTGGCAAGAACTCACAGTCAGAACGCGGATACGTAGTTAATTTTTTTTCATACAGTTTCTGCGCGGTGTCTAATACCATCTGCGGGTCATAGCCAAACTTTTTGCCAGCCAACACCTGTAGTGTCGATAACGCTAACGGCAATCGCTGCGGCTCTTTCTTTTCCGTTGTCTCACACAAAATGACTGTCGCTGGTTCGTTAGCAGCTTGTAACTTTTCCAGCAAAGCCTTCGCAATGGCTTTATCGGCTAACCGGCCTTCGCTATCAAGACCTGCCTGCTCCTCCTGCGGTTTCCAATAGGCTGTGAACTTAATGTCAATGTGCTCAAAATCGGCTTTAACAGTAAAGTAATCTGCCGGTTTAAAGTTCTCGATCTCGCGTTCCCGGCGAACCACAAGGGCCAGAGTTGGAGTTTTAACCCTCCCCACCGGCAGCGTCATCCTATGCCCAGCTTGCTGCACTGCCAGGGTATAGGCACGAGATAAATTCATGCCAATTAACCAGTCAGCCCGTGATCTGGCCAACGCTGATTGCTTCAGGTTCTGAAAATCCCGGTTGTCGCGAAGATTGGCAATGGCTTTCTTAATACTTTGTTCATCAAGCGCATTTAACAAAATCCGTAGTACCGGCTTCTGGTTATGTACATAGTCCAGCACTTCATCAATCAACAACTGACCCTCACGATCAGGGTCACCGGCATGTACAATTTCGGTAGCCTGGTCAATCAGGCTTTTAATAATCTCAAATTGCTTTTTACAGGAATCAGCAACAAGCATCTTCCATTCTTGGGGAATAATCGGCAAATCCTCGACTCGCCACTTTTCATACTTAGGATCGTACTCCTCCGGTTCCGCCTGGCGCAAAATATGTCCATAACCCCAGGTAATAACTCCGCCGCCTGTAAGAATATAGCCGTCCTTACGGCTTATCGGTCCTGGCAGACATTTGGCAATTTCTGCTGCCATACTTGGCTTTTCAGCAATATATAACCTCACTTAACTACTGGCCCCTTCCACGCGTAAACACGCATGCCTGTCAACACGTTATGAAAACAAAATCTCTATCTGTCACATAACATGTTTTCCTCATATCTTATTATATTAGCATACAATGCGTTACATCTGCTACCAAAAACATGAGAGGAATAGTAATGCAAATGTGGAATATCCTAAGAGCACTATCTTGCGCGAGATGAAGATTGGCATGACCATCCGGCTTGTATCATAACCCCCAATAATATAAAGGAGATGATCATATGAGTGATAATGTTGTACGCTTTTATGAGGCCCTGGGTTTTGAAGAAACAGAGATCGAAGATAACTTAGTGGTACTGGGTATCGAGCTTACGGACGAAGGTAATTATGCTTTACTTACAGATGATAATGGCCTAATGCCGACAAACCTTAATCAGTCGGTCACCTTTGCGTGTTATACTCCCAATGACTCTTATCTTTGGAACGCCAGCTTCAAAAATTCTGCTGAATTTAAAGAAATCTGGGAGTCAGCAGCTACCATCGAAGAGAAACTAACTGCCATCCGAAAACATCGTGAAGCCAATGAAATATTTTAAATAGTATCGCTAAGAGACATTGCCACGCTAGTTCGCAATGGCCAACGTAAGATGATATAAGTCTTGGTCATTGCGAACGCCAGCGTGGCAATCTAGTTGTCGTTACTCTGCTATTTAGTTGGTTAAGCTGCGGACTGGTGCCGGAATTCTCCCGCCTCGAGCGATAAAATTATCGGATTTAAAGTTGCTGACAGACATGATGGGACTATGACCAAGCAAACCGCCGAATTCAACTCTGTCACCAACGGTTTTACCAGGTACGGGAATAATCCGTACAGCCGTTGTCTTGTTATTAATCATGCCAATGGCTGCTTCGTCAGCAATAATACCTGAAATGGTTGCGGCCGAAGTATCACCAGGTACAGCAATCATATCAAGGCCAACCGAACATACGCAGGTCATGGCTTCCAATTTTTCTAAGGATAAACTGCCACGCTCAACGGCAGCAATCATTCCGGCATCTTCGCTGACAGGGATGAAAGCTCCGCTTAAACCGCCTACATGCGATGATGCCATTAATCCGCCTTTTTTGACGGCATCGTTTAAGAGTGCCAAAGCGGCTGTTGTACCGGGAGCACCACAACTCTCCAAGCCCAGTTCTTCTAGAATGTGGGCTACGCTGTCGCCAACGGCTGGTGTTGGCGCTAAAGACAAATCAACAATCCAAAAAGGATGACCAAGCAGCCGTGCTGCTTCCT
>NZ_JBYKYF010000339.1:0-3021 GCF_057736855.1 Sporomusa sp. | reverse complement strand
CTAAGGTAGTCGGGCCGGTTACGTTGATACGGTATTCCCGCTGCAAACTCTCGCACAACCCAGGTCGACGCAGCACTTCGGCATACAAGCCTTCCACCGGGAGGAACATAATGGCAAAATCGGTGGTGTTGGGCGGGTCAATGTATTTTTCTCTAATGGTTTTTGCTTCTTGCCGGATACGCGCTTCGAGTGCTGCTGCGGCAGCTGCCGCCAGCTCAGCATTAGCCGACTCCTGGGCTTCCAGTAGTCGTTGATAGTCTTCTTGAGGAAATTTAGCATCAATAGGCAGCCAAACGTCGTTATTGTCTCTTCCCGGCAGTCTGATAGCAAATTCCACTCTGTCCTGACTGCCACGTTTGGTAGCTACATTGGCAGCATATTGCTCTGGGGTTAAGACTTGTTCCAGCAAAGAAGCCAATTGCATTTCACCCCATACTCCGCGGGTTTTAACATTGGATAATACTTTTTTGAGATCGCCGACCCCGGCAGCGAGTTGCTGCATTTCTCCCAGGCCTTTATGCACTTGCTCCAGTCGTTCGCTTACAAGCTGGAACGATTCACCTAACCGTTTTTCTACGGTAGCATGTAGTGGTTCGTCGACAGTTGCACGCAGTTTGTCGAATTTTTTGTTATTGTCCTCTTGAATGGCTGCGAGTTTGGTTTCAACAGTTTCGCGAAGTTTTTCAAGTTTTTGCTCATTCAGTTGTGTAAGACGCATAAATTTTTGGTCATTGCTGTTTGTGAAGTTATGTAATTGCAATGCAAGTTCTTCGCGCAGTACTTTGACATTGAATGTAAGTTCCTGACGACTTTTTCCTATTTCATCCCGCAGTGCTGTTTCCAGGCGTTCCTGGTTATATAGCAGTTGCTTAAGGGAAGTAATATCGATTTGTTCAGGTTTTTTTAATTTTGTTAATAATACTAGTAAGAGCAATAGGTTGCCGATAAGTAACAATATAGTGGCTACAGACAATATTTCATTCATCTCTACACTCCTTGGGTTATTTTTTTCGTGGACTAGTTATTCAATACAGACTAAGCTAATTCCTGTTGCATTGGATAATTTTGTAGTACTAGTTGGCATAATAGGAATAAAGAAGGATTTTTTTTGATATTAATAGAAAAAGATACCATAAACTAACTGGTTTTGAACGTATTCGCATTTATATCGAAGGAGGGTCTGTATGTCTGAAAAGCAACAAATTATTGATGAAACGATTGAGAAATATGAACAATACATTAATCCTGCTATTGCTAAACTTTTCCGATTCATGGGACTGTCCACCATAGAGTGGGAGGCTCAAGGCAATATTATCCGCGATATTAACGGCAAAGAATACATCGACTGTCTGGGTGGCTATGGCGTATTTAGTTTAGGACACAGGCATCCGAAGGTTGTGGAGGCAGTTAAACATCAGCTTGATTTGATGCCGTTATCCAGCAAGGTATTGTTTGATAAACCTATGGCTGATTTGGCGGCACTTATGGCTGACATAACACCCGGCGATCTTCAATATAGTTTTTTTGTCAATAGCGGTACCGAGGCGGTAGAAGGCAGTTTAAAGTTAGCCAAAATACATACTGGCCGGAGCAAAATTATTGCTACCTCCAATTCATTTCATGGAAAAACATTGGGAGCATTGAGCGCAACTGGCCGTGAGCTCTTTCGCGAACCGTTCCAACCACTGTTACCAGGTTTTAGTCATGTGCCATTTGGTGATATTGACGCATTACGTCAAGTTGTGGACGAAGAAACGGCTGCTGTCATAATTGAGCCTATTCAGGGCGAGGGTGGTATTATTGTTCCGCCTGTCGAGTATTTGCCTGCAGTTCGCGAAGTTTGTGACAAAACTGGCGCGCTGCTTATTTGTGATGAAGTGCAATCAGGTTTGGGACGGACTGGTCAAATGTTTGCTGTTGAACACTTTGGCGTAGTTCCTGATATTCTTACAACTGCTAAAGCTCTAGGTGGCGGCGTAATGCCAATAGGGGCCTTTACCGCTCGTCCTGCTATTTGGGAAAAGTATATTACGAGTCCGTTTTTACATACATCGACGTTTGGCGGTAATCCGTTAGCCTGCGCTGCTGCTGTTGCAGCAATTCATGTCATTAAGGAAGAAAACCTGGTTGCCAAAGCCGCACAGCAGGGCACTTATTTTATAAATAAATTAACAGAGCTGGCCCAAGCTTATCCGGACGTTATTAAGGAAGTACGCGGGCTGGGTCTGATGATTGGTATTGAGCTAACCAAAGAAGGTATTGGTGGTTTTATTCTGTCAGAAATGATCGATAAGGGTGTTTTGATTGCTTATACATTAAATAATCCGAAAGTAATCAGAATTGAACCTCCGCTCATTATTGAACAACAGCAGATTGATTACGTGATTACAGCATTGGCAGGCGCTTTGGCGAAGGCGCAGGATATGCTGGAAGATTTATAAAAATAGGAGGAACTTATACTATGCCATATGTAGAGGTAACATTACCAGTTCAGGCTGACCGCAGCGAAATATATCCTATCTTGAAAGACATGGAAAAGTATCCGGAATTTATGAAGGACTTGGTGAGCGTAGAGGTCGTAGAACGCAAAGAAAATACCACAATAACCAAATGGGTTTCCAATGTTGATGGGCGAATTATCAAGTGGACTGAGTTGGATACTTTTGATGATACCAATATGCACATTCGTTATCAGCAGATAGACGGTGACCTCAAAAAGTTTGAGGGAGAGTGGATATTAACACCGATAGCAAATGGAACAGAAATAAAACTAACAGTAGACTTTGAATTTGGTATTCCGATGATAGCAGGACTCTTAAATCCGATTCTAAAAAAGAAGGTACGAGACAACAGTATGAATATGTTAACTGCTATCAAGGAACGTATGGAAAATCGAGCATAATTGAGGGTTGTTAAATATAAGTAAATCACTTATAATTAAAATAGAATTTGAGATAATGAACTAGGCAGATAGGGGGAGCGATGTCATCTTTCGCGGCATATTGTTACGATCAAAGTTTT
>NZ_JBYKYF010000338.1:0-3027 GCF_057736855.1 Sporomusa sp. | reverse complement strand
TAACGACTATGGAAGCCGCTGATGCCTTGCGTTCTGCCGAACTTGTCGGATTTAATCCGTCGCTGCTGAGAGGGGTACTGGAAGCCACTCTTGTCAAGAGTATGTGGGAGCGCCCAGTTTTTGCTGCTTTATTTGACCTCTATTTTGATTTGACACCGCCAATATCTGAACAAACGGCTCAACAACAGGAGCTTTTGACAATTAAAGGGGCGACTGCTGATGGCAGTGGCCGTAGTTCGGCCGGAGCCGGCGGTGATGCTGAAGGCCTGTTAGAAACCATCGATAGTCAGCATGCTATTGTATTGGAGGACCTAGCTCGACAATTTACCAGCGATATCGTCCTCGAAAGTGCTCAGCCGGAAGAAATATCTAAGAAAGTACGGGATGTTCAGATTAAGTTACGCTGGTTTGAAGCTGTTAACAAGATCGAACGCCAATATCTCAATAAACAGATGAAAGAAAGCACGTTCCTGAATTGGCAAAAGATATTTTCCCAGTTAGAAGCACTGATTCGTCGGGAACTGGAACGTAAAGCCATCAGACAATTTGGGCGTCAGCATATCATCAAATTGGTGGAATATGCCAATATCAGACGCCGGGAATTTGATGGCTTAGCAGCTACAGAAATTATTACTATCGAGCAGGAGATTGCCAAATTGGCGAAAAAACTGGCTGAAAGGCCAGGAATTCGGATGCGCCGAGCAAAACATGGCAAAGTGGATCTACGCCGCACCTTCCAGGAAGTGGTGCGTACTGGCGGTTGTCCCATCCGGCTAAAATACCGGGACAAGATAAAGAGTAAGGTGGATTTATGGCTGTTATGTGATGTTTCTAACTCGGTAGAACAATTTAGTCGGTTTATGCTACAACTGGTACAGGCAGCCAACCGGCGGTATGCCAATATTCGCTCTTTTGTGTTTGTGGATGAAGCCGTTGAAGTTACCGAGTGGTTTAAAACCCAGGATGTTAATGCTTTTTTGCAGGCCAGACATCTCCGAGATCGATTTAACCGGCGTGTAGGTTTGTCACGTTATGATTTTGTCTTCGAACAATTAGCTCGGCATGAATTGCCGGCGATCAGCAGTCGCACTAAGCTTATTATTTTAGGGGATGGTCGTAATAACTGGCATCCGAGTGGGGCCGACGAACTGGCTAAAATCGCCGAACGGGCTGAGGCCATCTACTGGCTTAACCCGATGCCAGAGAAGGAATGGTTTGAGGGGGATTGCCTGATGCGGGAGTATCAGCCTTATTGCCGGCAGGTATTTGAATGTCGTAATTTAGAACAATTAACAGATGTAGCCAACCGTATTCTGTAAGTGCGGTTGGCTATGCGTTAACAGGGTATTTTTATTTTTTGTCCATACGTCTTAATATAGGAACCACAAGGCTGTTCATCGCTGCCCAAAATAATTGTGGCACTATGAAGGAATGTCTGATTGAAAAAATAGCGTAGATCATATATATGCACTAGTGTAGCCTGGAGTTGATGATCTTGGTATTCAGTAAAATAGCTGAACGGTGTAAAGGTCGAAAAAAATTCACCTAATACGGTTTTTTGTGCGCCCTGGGCAGCCGGCGATAAAGATTTCTTGGGCAGCTCGGCATAAATGGTTAACGCCTGTTCAAATACGCCGATTTGACCGATATAATAATGGTCATTGCTTTCGATAACAAAATCCCAGAAGCGGGTACTTTTAAGTGCTGGGATAAGCAGCATACGCTTAATGGTTTTGTTACCAAAATGGTGCTTGCACCTATTGGTTGCTCGTAACTTAAGTAATAATCTTACTATAGTGTACAACCCGACTGCGGCAAACAAAAGCAGCGAAGTGTCTATGGCTGGTAAAGCTGGGACGAATGCCGCAAGCATAATAAGTAGCAATAATGGGTCAAACACATTTAACAAACCGAAGCTTTTACGCTGTCGGCACAGTGGCCATAAGACAGCCGCACCATGGGCGTTAAAAAAATCTATAAGAATATGTGACAAACCGCCTAAGAAAGACCAAACAAAAACCTCGGTAAGTTCTGTTGCTGGTGAGGCTATGGCAAAGCAGCCAGTAATCAAACTTGACCACATGAGAAGGCCTGGAATGGAGTGAGAAAAAGCCCGATGTTGGCGGAGTAAAGCAAGTTTTCCGCGAACGATGGCAATGATATCAAAATCAGGAGCTTGGGCACCGATAATACTTGCTAAATAAACAGGTTCACTGAGGCTAAATGGTTGTCCGGATAAACCGGCAACAGCAATACCCAGCAAAGCATGGGAGAATGTATCCATGAAATCAAGACCTCCCCACAAATATGACATAATAACTTAACACTAGCTAATTATATCATAGCTAACAGGGAGGTAGTCTATTGGTAATTGGTGGCTGGTGAGCGAGACGTTTTGCGATGCTGCGGTTTTTAGCACACTATATTGACTCGAACTAAATTTTGTATTATCATAAAATTTAAAAAATAACTTTTATGTAAAAATAATTGACGCATCTAGACAATGCGCCCTAAAGTGCATGCCATGAACAAAGACCTTAGTATATTATTTATTTGTATAAATTATAGTAAGGTCATGTTGTTGTTATCCTGCAGATATAGGACCTTACCGCGACTACGGCTAGGTCCTTCCTTATTATTAGATCGGTGCTTATAGGAACGTATTGGAACAGAGCCAAAACACACCCGTCTAGGCTCGAGGACTTGACCAGAATTAGGCAATATCCTGTTGGTAATGTAAGTGTAATTGTGGGGGGATTTTACGATGGAATTCGAAGTGTTAGCCAGCCATTGGCGAAAAAAACAAAAAAACTCTTATACAGAAGTGAGCGGTTATGGAACTTGATCCCCGTTTTGCACAAACACTTGTAGATATTGTTGCTGCAGAACTGAATCAAAACGTCAATATTACAGATAATCAAGGTGTAATTATTGCATCATTCAGCAAGGAACGCATTTCGCATATTCATGAAGCGGCTGCCAAAATGTTGCTTAGTGGTTCTATTCGGGAATTTTCCGTTACCGATC
>NZ_JBYKYF010000337.1:0-3034 GCF_057736855.1 Sporomusa sp. | reverse complement strand
CAAAAACCAGTTTTCCAGAAGGTGAAAAAGTTAGGCGGAGTATCCATGCGGCTATAAAACGAGCTATATGCAATAAAAGGAGCAATACATAGTACCCCGCCAATCCAAGGAAGTACAATTCGCTTTAGTTTATCCTGCCAAAAGATTGCGACTCCCTTTGTAGTCAACACCATAGGGGCAAAATAACCGGCAATCATAAACATAATTGGCATAATATATACATCGGTCGTTAATATGAACCAATCAAAGAACTTATGCTTTTGGATGTCATTAACCGTCCACCAGGCAAGATCCCATGTTGTGTACCCCATACCGACATGAAACACAACCATGAGTAGAATAACAAAGGCTCGTAGATTATCGAAAAAATATATTCGTTGGGTGGTAAGGACTTGCAGTTTCATGCTACCTCCCCTATTCAAATGTTAAGATTCCTAAGGTTGACAAAAATCGAATCGCCTGTGCTTTCACTTTTAATCGTTGAAATTCACTATAGCCGAAACTGCATAACCCTTATTCCTTCTCAATAAAACAACTTACAGGCGCAATGAGCTGTGCAGAATTACGTGCCATACGCGGCTCGTACTATGGAAATGGGATGAGCGGTCTTAACCCCTGCTCCATGAGCAATCTGCAGACGGCAGGTGCCACAATCTGATAGTACCATAGGAACGCCGCTGGCCTTGATGGTCTCAAACAGATGCTTTCCAACTGCCATGGCAATCTCATATTTATCGGCTTTAAAGCCGTAGTTGCCGGAAATGCCGCAACAGCCAGCATCGGCTTCCAGCACCTCAATATCAGGGAGCAAACGCACAAGCTCCAGACCCGGAGTGCCAATCCCCTGAACTCTGAGGTGGCAGGGAGCATGATACATAAAGCGGCCTGTCTGCTTGACAAACTGGGTATTCAGCCGTCCCTCATCATACAGTTCTAACAAAAACTCTGAGATGTCATAGATAAGAGCCGCAACACGCGGTTGCTCCTCAATGTTAAATAATTCTTGGTATTCCTGCTTAAGCATTAAGCCACAGCTAGTACATGCCGTGATGACCGGATACCCTTGATCCACATACCTTTTTAATATATTTATGTTTTTATGAGCATTGGCTTCCGCTTCGCTCAGATACCCGTTTACCACCAGCGGTGAACCACAGCATACAACTGCTTCGGGAACAATCACCTCAAAATGATTGGCTTGTAATACGGCCACAACATCCATTCCTACCTGCGGCTGATTATAGGTAATAAAACAGCCAGGATAAAATACTACTTTATTGTTCTGTGGCTGTTGTTTAAGTTTGCTGAACTGTTGGATAAAAGACTGAGACGCATAAGCCGGCAGCGGTGCTTTATCTGATATTCCAATAGCTTTTAAGCAAACCTTACTAAGAGCATTGTTCATTCCAATATTGGCCAGTCCAGGGGCGAAGCTGGCCATTTTGGCCATGAACTCACCATGGGACAACAGCCAATCTCTAAACGGCTGTTTATGGGTTTGGTAGTGCTTGGCTCTGGCCTTCATATTCAAGGTGGAAATTGGCACCCGTGACGGGCAGCTAATATCACAGTTTTTGCAATTAGAACAGTATTCTAGTGCAGCATCATACTCTTCGTCAGATAACCGGAAGCGTTCGCCAGCCGGCCCCGCCAGCTTCGGCCCACGGAACTCCCGCACAGCCTGAGTAACTGGGCAATGAACTACACACGCGGTGCAAGCCGTACAACTGTCCGGATTAAAGTCATGTTTTTTCATCGTTATTCTCTCCTATACCGACATGCCGGCCTTGTAACCCGATACTAGCGCGACTCCATTGCCTGACTTTTCCAGACAAAAGTCATAGCCAGCCAGATTGCGTCCGGCAATATAGACATTGTTGAATAATACCCGCCCCTGTGCGTCAATTGGACGCAGGTCGGCATCGACATTAATACCAAATTTCGCAAACGGTTGCGCGGATTTAGAAAATAACTTGCGATTTCCCCATTCTTCCTTATCAGCCGGTGCAGTTATCGGCAGGTTCAAAATGGGTTCGCTCACATGATTATGCTCAGCCACCAGGCCGCCGCCAAAAAAGCCACCAGTGGCCAAAACAACCGCTTGGGTATAGTAGGTACGCTCACGGTCAGGATTACTGGTAATAACAGCCGAAATGCGTCTGCCATCATGCAATGCCTTTGTAACATGTGCCTGCTCCATAACAGTAACCCCCAGCTTTTTGGCCCGCTGCATAAGCATAGTACGCAACCTTAAACCGGTAATGGCTGTCGGCATAATCACGGTTTCGACAAAAGTACAGGTAAGCATTTTTTCCAAAGTATCCTTGACGGCATAACCAGGCCGAACCCCTAAGACAGGCGGAATAATAACAACACTACCAGGCTTCAGCTCTTTTGCCAACTGGTCACGGCAAGCCTGCTGCCCTTGAATGGTATCTAGCCATCTGGCAACATCCAGGGTGGTTACATCCCGTCCACCGCTAAATCCAGGGTCAACTTCAAGTTGCTTATACTGTTTTTGATACCCGGGAAGCCTATTGAGTCCTTTGATTACCAACTCAGGAAAATAATCTTTCAATCGGGTAAACCCGACTACCACTACCTCATTAGCCGCTTGTAGCGCCGTCACATCCATAGTCAGCGGCACCAGACAACTGGGTTTTAAGGTTCCAAGGGCTGTCGGCAACCACTGCATTTGATCAAGGCTGCCCATATAACTGAAACCTTCTTCCTGACAAAGTGTCAGGAAAAATTCTACTGCTGCTGCAATGGTCTGATAACCAAGCTTGCTGTACGGATGTTCTGGTGACAGACTGCTTAGTCCTATGCATGGATTAGCTACCGGAACACCACCCTCCAGATAGCCAAGGATATCAATTGTCCCGCCGCCAAAAGCCAATGTACCGGCTCCAGAAGTCATAAGGGTAACTTTTTTTCCGCGTTTCGCTGCGGTAATCGCTGCTGTCAGACCAGCAAGACCGCCGCCGATTACAATAACATCACTTGTCCTCATGATTGACCGCTCCATCTCTAT
>NZ_JBYKYF010000336.1:0-3050 GCF_057736855.1 Sporomusa sp. | reverse complement strand
GAAGGCTTAGTCATTGACAAAGGCATAAGTTTTGCCGATTTAAAGGGAACCTTGGAGCTATTTTGTAAAGAAATTTTTGGTAATAGAGTTCATGTACGATTCCGTCCCAGCTTTTTTCCGTTTACTGAACCAAGTGCTGAAGTCGATATCTCTTGTGTTATGTGTGAGGGAAAAGGCTGTCGGGTATGCTCAGGTACTGGCTGGTTGGAAATCTTAGGTTCTGGCATGGTTCACCCGCGTGTACTTGAGATGAGTAATTTTGATCCAGCTAAAGTTAGCGGTTTTGCCTTTGGTATGGGCGTAGAGCGTATCGCGATGCTGACTTATGGTATTGATGACCTCAGACTATTTTTTGATAATGATATGCGCTTTTTGCAGCAATTTTAAGGCAGGTAAAGGAGGAAAGTTATGAGAGCATCAATAAAATGGCTTCAAGACTATGTAGAAATAAATGAAACACCGGAAAAACTGGCAGACATGCTGACAATGGCTGGTATTCCTGTCGAGGCTATTGAAAAGTTAGGTGAGAATATATCCGGCGTGGTTACAGGCAAGGTGCTTGAAATCACTCCCCATCCTAATGCTGACAAACTATCAATATGTAAAGTTGATATTGGTACCGAAGTGGTTACCATTGTAACCGGAGCTACCAATGTCCAGCAAAATCATATCGTTCCTGTCGCTACAGTAGGAGCTACTTTACCGAATGGAATGCGTATTAAGCCTTCGAAATTGCGGGGCGTGTTATCTAATGGCATGTTATGCTCCACAGAAGAACTGGGTATTGATAACAAACTGGTATCTCCTGAGGAGCGAAACGGCATTTTTATTCTTTCTCCAGATACTGAAGTCGGTGTTGATATTCGTACCGCTCTGGGACTTGATGACGTTGTGCTTGTGTTTGAACTTACCGCTAATAGAGCAGATTGTTTTAGCATTCTTGGCATTGCTCGGGAGATTGCAGCACTAACTGGTGCTACGTTGAAAAAGCCAATGCTCAACCTAAAGGAAGCAGGTACTGAAAAGGCTAGTAATATGACAACCATCCAAATAAAAGATTCTAGTCTTTGTTCGCGGTTTGCTGCTAGGGTTTTAACAAATGTAAATGTAGGTCCATCACCTGCTTGGATACAGCACAGAATTCGAGCTGCGGGAATGCGGCCTATTAATAATATCGTTGATGTAACTAATTTTGTTATGCTGGAATTAGGCCAGCCGTTGCATGCTTATGATTATAACTTGTTGGCGCGGCATAGTTTGATTGTTCGCAAATCCATTCCAGGTGAAAAATTGACTACATTAGATGGAATTAAACGCGAACTGGCCCCCGATATGCTGGTCATTGCTGATGCCGTACAGGCTGTTGGTATTGCAGGCGTAATGGGTGGGCTAGCTACCGAGGTTACTAACAATACACAAAATGTATTGCTAGAAGCTGCAGTTTTTAAAGGAGCAAGCATTCGGCGCACTTCGCGGGCGTTAGGACTGCGCACCGAAGCCTCTGGACGTTTTGAACGCGGTGTGGATACAGCTAATGTTATTAAGGCTCTTGATCGAGCTGCCAAATTGCTTGAAGATATGGGTGCCTGCCAAGTATGTCCGGGAGTTGTTGATGTTTATCCTGAGGTACAATTGCCCAAGCAAGTTGTATTTACGCCAGAGCAGGTTAATAGCTATCTTGGCACTAATATACCGGCAGCAACCATGATTGATATACTGAAACGTTTAGAGTTTGATGTGGATGCCGGTCAGGAAAAAATTACGGTGACTGTGCCTACCTGGCGTGGAGATGTAACCATGATGGCAGATATTTGTGAAGAAATTGCCAGGATATATGGTTATCATAATGTGCCATCCACAACGCCTGCAGGTACTATGGTACAAGGAAAGCAGGGGTATACGCAGACAATTGTTGACAAAATAAAGACTATCCTTACTGGCAGTGGTTTTTCGGAAATTATTTCATTAAGCTTTTCGCATCCGGACACTTTTGATAAACTCAACATGCCTGCCGATAGTCATCTGCGTCAAGCCATCGAAGTATTAAACCCCATAACAGATGATTTCCCCATTTTACGTACAACCTTGCTGGGTGGCATGATGGATACCATTGTCCGTAATCTTTCGCGCAAAAATGAAGACTTAAAATTATATGAAATTGGGGCAGTATATCTTCCAAAATCATTGCCATTGAACGATTTACCACAGGAACCACTAATGCTGTGTGGTGCAATGGTTGGTAAACGCCACGCGCTGGCTTGGAACCTAGGAAAAGATCTTGTTGACTTCTATGATGCCAAAGGCGCTGTCGAAGCTATCTTAGCAGGACTGGGAATTACTAACTACGTAGTAGAGACGGGAGAAAATCCGTCCTTGCATCCTGGTAAAACTGCAATCATTAAAAAAGATAGCGACATCTTGGGAGTGATTGGCGAAGTTCATCCTGCTGTTTTGGATGCCTACGAAATAACTAAGAAAGTCTATGTATTTGAGCTGAATATTGCTGTCTTAGTCAAACACGCTGCCGTTAAGCCGGAGTATAAATCATTACCCAAGTTCCCGGCCATTACTCGTGATTTAGCCGTAGTTCTCCCGGAAAACGTTCCTGTTCAGCAAGTAACCGAACTCATTACTGCGCAAGGCGGTCCTTTGCTAACTGCGGTTCAACTATTTGATGTATATACGGGGCAGCAAGTGCCAAAAGGCTTCCGCAGTCTTGCATTCTCACTCACGTTCCAAGCTAATGACCGGACACTCACTGACGCTGAGATTGATGAGCACTATAAAAACAGAGTTGTCTCACTGGAACAGACTTTTGCGGCTAAACTTCGCGAGTAATGAACTATCGTATGTTTAACTTGCCAACTGAAACAGAGGTACGGTTTGGGGGGTGGTCTGCTATCGGCTTTAGTGTACTTTGTTTACAACTATCGTAATATTACATAAAAATATGGTGAGCTTAGAAAATCATATTAATTTAAGGCAGTTATCCTGCCTCAGGCTGTCGACAAAGTATTGTCGATAGCCTTTTTATTTATTATGATCATCTG
>NZ_JBYKYF010000335.1:1006-3057 GCF_057736855.1 Sporomusa sp. | reverse complement strand
CTGCCATGGATCCAAAGGGTTGAGAACATTACCGTAAGCTCGGGCGGCGCTGACGTCGAGTCTGACGATGCTTTCCGTGAGCGTAACCGTCAGGCCCCCGAGGGCTATTCTGTGGCCGGGCCAGAAGAAGGATACCGGTATTGGGCCCGGACAGCGCATCAGTCTATTGTTGATGTATCGGTTACTTCGCCGGCACCGGGGCAAATTGAAATCCGCCCCCTGCTAGAGAATGGCCAGATCCCCGGGCAGGAGATATTGGACGCCGTTGCTGCGGTTTGCAACGATAAGCGCATCAGGCCGCTTACTGACCAGGTGGTAGTTTTAGCTCCTGAAGTGGTCTACTATAACATAGAACTGACTTATTATATAGCCCAGGCAAATGCCGCCATAGCGTCAGGCATACAGGAAGCAGTAAATAAGGCAGTAGATGATTACGTGGCCTGGCAAAGGTCTAAATTGGGCCGGGATATTAATCCCTCAGAACTGACTGCTAGGGTGATGGCTGCTGGCGCAAAACGGGTAAATATCATCTCGCCCGCTTTTACTGCGGTTACACCTGCCCAAGTAGCTATCGTCGGAACGATCACAGTCACCTATGGGGGCCTGGAAGATGACTAGTATCAGGAATATCCGGCTGGCCGATATACTACCCCCAAACATTGCTAAAGACCCCAAAGTTAGCTCCGCTGCCCAGGCCCTGGATGGCGAATTGCAAGCCATAACAGCTGCAGTGGATCAATGCCTGCTTTTAGCCAGGATAGATGAGCTGCCTGAGCCGGCAATCGATCAGCTGGCCTGGCAGTTTCATGTTGATTTTTACGAGCCAGATCTCCCGCTGGACCAGAAACGTTCCCTGGTAAAGGGCACTTTAGACTGGCACCGTCGCAAGGGAACACCAGCGGCAGTTGAAGAACTGGTTACAGCCATTTTTGGGGACGGGGAGGTTCAGGAGTGGTTTGAATACGGCGGCCAGCCGTATCATTTTAAGGTATTAACCACTAATACTTCAGCAACAACCACGGATGTTCAACGGTTTACAAGAGCTGTTGAATCCGTCAAGAATGCTCGATCTGTTCTTGAGGCCATAGAAATTACAGCAACTGATGAGCTCAATATGTACTTTGGTAATGCGGTCCACATTGCAGATTATCAAGAGATAAGGCAGGTGGTTTAAATGGGTGCTTTCGGCGGCCTTATCCTTACAAACAAAGGAAGGAATTTGCAAGCGAAAGCTCAAACCGGTGTGCAGTTAAACTTTACCAAAATAAAAATAGGCGACGGGAGCCTTAGTGGGCAAAGTATTGTGGATTTAACCGACCTGATCAGTACAAAAAAAGAGCTGACGATATTAGGCCTTCAAACGCTGGCTGGAGGAAAGGCCAAACTTCGTAGTTACTTCTCTAATACAGATATTATTACGGGCTTTTATTGGCGGGAGCTCGGAGTTTTCGCCCAAGATCCTCAAGAAGGTGAAATACTTTACTGCTACGGGAATGCTGGTGCAAATGCTGAATACATTCCTGCTGGCGGAGGCCCTGACATAGTAGAAAGATATATTAACGTTATTACCCTTATTGGAAATGCATCCAATATATCTGCTACCCTGGGATCGGAAATATACGTTACTCAGGCTGATTTTGAATCACACGCTAGCCGTCATGCCTCTGGTGGTGCTGATCCACTGGCCCCAGCAGACATAGGAGCTGAAACACCGAACGGTGCACAAGCTAAAGTTGATGCCCACGGAGGGGCTATCCAAACTCATGGTGCCTCAGGGAGTTATTATTTAGCGAAAACCAGCAGGACGGATCAACTCCCTGCCTGGGCGGACATCCCGGACAAGCCTTCCAGCTTTACGCCGAGCGCCCATAAAAATACCCACGCCACCGGGGGCGCGGACGCCCTGGCCCCGGCTGATATAGGAGCGGCCAGCGCAGCGGACCTTGCTGCGCATTTGGCCGATACTACGCAAGCCCACGGCCTTGGCAATAGGCCCTTGGCTAGTACAGCTAGCGTTCCTTCCTCTGTAGATTCGGTGAATGGTAATGATC
>NZ_JBYKYF010000335.1:0-996 GCF_057736855.1 Sporomusa sp. | reverse complement strand
GGGAAAAGCCAGTCTACTGCTTTTAAGACGTGGAGCAAAGTGTTGTCTGTAATACCTCGATTCATAAAGCATAATATTACAGTACGCATTATTGGAAATTTGCCTGAAACCGTAGTTATTGATAACACATTGGTAGGTTATGGCGGAAATCTGACTATTAGAGGTGATACAGATAATCCAAGCAATCATGTAGTTAGTGCTATAACGATAGTGTCATCGAAAAATTTGTTCGTAAAGTATCTGCAAAGTTCTGGAGAAATCAATGTTTCTGTTTCTTCGGCTCACATAGCGAACTGTTATCCCCGTGCTAGTGGCGCTCGGGGAATAAGGATTAATTTGAGTATTGTCCGTATAGAGTCATGCGACTTTGGTACGGGAGTGGCGCAAGATTGCATTATAGCATATAATGCATCACAAGTTCACTCTTTCAACAATACTGGACAGGGTACTCAATATGGTTTGGCAGCGATGGAGGGCTCTACGATTGGCAAAAATGGTACGCAACCCACAGGCGCTACGGCCAATGAGTATGTAAGTAGTGGAGGGCGGATAAGATGAAGCGGCTATTTGTAAAAGGCGATTTAGTCGGGGAAGCCGATGTAATAGTAAAGACGTCTACTGATATTATCGGTTATGTTAATGGGGTAGAAGTATTTGCAGTTCGTGGTATAAACGATTTTTCAGTTTTCCAAATTGAAGGCGGCGACTTTGACCCTGACCCTGAGCAAGAAAAAGAACAGCGTATAGCTGATCTTGAAGCTGCTATTGCGGCAATTTTAGGGGGTGCTATGTGATGATGCCTCTATGGAAGCGCAATATCTTCGTGCGGGTAGTTACTAGACGCATGGCAGAAGAAGGAAAAACAGCGGAGGAAATTCTGGCAGAATATCCTGCTTTGACGACAGAGGAGAAACAGGAAATTTTATCTGCTATTGCAAGTTAGGACTTTAATGCGCAACAAGGCCCCCGGCATGGGGGCCTTTGTTTTGCCGCCGA
>NZ_JBYKYF010000334.1:0-3060 GCF_057736855.1 Sporomusa sp. | reverse complement strand
CACAACAGATTGCCAAATTAACCAGTATGGTGGGATTTGTAACAGTAGTTATTGATGATCGGCCAGAGTTTGCCAACAAGGAACGGTTTCCCCAATCCGAAGTGGTGGTTGTTGAGGATTTTAACTGTATGTCCCAGTTGTCGATTGATCAAGACAGTTATCTTGTCATCGCGACCAGAGGCCATCTGTATGATTATATCGTGCTAGAACAAGCTTTGCAGACTGAGGCTGCGTATATTGGCATGCTTGGCAGCAAAAAAAAACGGGCAGATGTATTTAGGCGTTTACAAGCAAAGGGTGTGAGCTTGGCAACACTTGAACAGGTTCGTACGCCCATTGGTATAGACATTTGTGCTGAGACTCCGGAAGAAATCGCTGTAAGTATTGTGGCCGAATTAATTAAAACCAGAGCGGAGCGGGAAACATGCGCGACTTCAAGATAGCAGGCATACTTGTAGCAGCAGGCTATTCTTCGCGTATGGGAAGTTTCAAGCCCCTGATGCCTTTAGGGGAAAAAACGGTAATAGAAACAGCAATAGACAGTCTAAGACGGGGAGGAATAACAGATATCCGGGTGATCGTCGGCCATCGGGCCGCCGAATTGTATCCTGTATTAAAAATCTTACCGGTTAGTATTGTCGAAAATGCACGGTATGCTGAGGGAATGTTTTCCTCTATTGTTGCAGGTCTTAACACTTTCACGAAGGAGGCAGAGGCCTTTTTCCTGCTGCCAGGAGATATTCCGCTGATAAGAAGACACAGTATTAAAACCATGATACGGACGTACCGTAAAACAAAAGCCGCCGTAGTGTATCCGGTTTTTGCTGGTCAAAGAGGCCATCCGCCGCTTATCAGCAGCAAATGTTTTTCCAGTATCCTCAATAGTGACGGAACTGGAGGACTTCGCTCGATTTTAGCGCAGTACCGTGCTGATAGCGTAGAAGTGGAGGTGGCGGATGAGGGGGTATTGCTTGACATCGATACCATGGAGGACTATGAACGACTTAAACAGTTTCAATTGCGCAGACATATACCGACATATAACGAATGTCTCAGCATATTATTTAAATATAAGGTTAGTGATAATGTGGTGTATCATGGGCGCGCTGTTGCCGCTGTTGGCCGCAGGTTGGCCGAATTGCTGAATGGTGCCGGACTGAAGCTTAATATCGGGATGGTGGTTGCCGGTGGCCTGCTGCATGACTTGGCTAAGAGTAAGCCTGATCATGCTAAGCGAGGATCTCGGATTGTCAGGGTCATGGGATTTCCCAGTATAGCGCCAATTATCGCTAATCATATGGATTTAGAATTGGCGGCAGAGAGCGCAATTGATGAGAAGGCGGTCGTGTTCCTTGCTGATAAGTTAGTGCAGGGGGATAAAATAGTACCGCTGGCCGAGCGGTTTAGTCAGGCACTAGACAAGTTTGCCGATAGTCCTGAAATTATAGATTCAATCTTGCGTAGAAAACGGGCGGCTGAAGCCATCTGGAACCGGGCCGCGGGGGTGTTGGGAACCGACAGTGTAGAAGAAATAATGGTATTATAGGGGGCGAAGTGTATGATGCCAGTATATTTGAATAATGCAGCGACTTCTTGGCCAAAGGCGCCGCAAGTTGGGGGAACGGTGGCTGCTTATATTAGCGGATTACCTCATCATGCTGGGCGTTCAGGTTTTTCTGGCCCAGATGTTTCTGGAGAATGTCGCAAATTACTGGCCCAATTGCTTCAAGTGAAAGATCCAAATCGGATTGTTTTCAGCCCTAATGCTACCCATTCTTTAAATATTGCTTTACATGGTATTCAGTGGCGGCCTGGTGCAACTGTGGTGACTACTGTAGCCGAACATAATTCGGTATTGCGCCCGCTTCACTATTTGTCCAAAACTAAGGGGATAACCGTCCATCTAGTTCCTGTGGATAAGAACGGACGGGTGAGGATTGAGGAATGGGAAACTGCCTTGAAAACATACAAACCTCAGGTAGCAGTTTTTACCCACGCGTCCAATGTTACTGGTGCGGTAAATGATGCGGCATTGCTTACCCGGATAGCTAAGCAGGCGGGGGCTGTTACACTTATGGATGCATCGCAGAGTTTGGGGATTATACCGGTGCTGCCTGAAGTCTGGGAAATTGATCTGGTAGCTTTTACCGGACATAAGTACCTTTTGGGGCCTACCGGAACAGGCGGATTATATATAGCTCCCCATATAGAACTCGAGCCTGTATGGGTAGGCGGAACAGGAATCCAGAGTGATCTTGACGAGATGCCGGCAGTTATGCCTATCCGTTTTGAAGCCGGTACACCCAATGATTCAGCCTTTGCCGGACTTGCTACAGCGCTAACCTGGTCTGCCGAGCATGTTCTCGACGATAAAGATTTGTTAATCAAGACAGAGCGATTGGCTGCCGGACTTGTTGAACTGGGAGCTGACGTTATTCTGGTGGAACCGCCAAGAACTCCTGTTATTTCGTTTACATTGAAAGATTGGCCGATAGAAGATATTGGCGAGTTATTATATAGAGGTTTTAAAATTGTCTGCCGTACCGGACTTCATTGTGCGCCCAAAATTCACGACTATTTGGGTACCGCCCCGGCAGGAACGGTCCGATTCAGTTTATCGCGGTTTACTACCGACCAGGATATTGAGTATTGTCTTAAGGCTATAGGTGAATTGATAAATGAAACAGTATGAATGCAGGAAGGTAGAAAATTGTTTTAGTGGTGCTAATATTTATGAATATCGTCTGATGAGTAAGGCCGATGAGCGGTTGCTTGAAAGCTTTAGTAATTTTGCTGTGATGAAATATTATAGGAATTTTCCGCGGCCCTGTTTTCAGGCCACTCTGGCAGATGGTACAACCTTCAAAGGCATAATTGATGATTGGGTGATTCGGGTGCATTTTCCTGACAATAATCCCGAGAACAGTAAAGACAATTTTGAAACATGGTTAGAAAATCTGTTAATGCAGCAGTCGGCTGATAGGGAGAGATAACTTAGCTATGGGTGATATGTTGGTAGAAAAAGAAATCCTGCTTTCGACAACCCAAAGTGTGTGTCCC
>NZ_JBYKYF010000333.1:0-3074 GCF_057736855.1 Sporomusa sp. | reverse complement strand
CGAGAATTACCACAATAATAACCAAAAATTTGGTTAAGTTACCCCATCTCAAAAGGATGTCCTCCAATCTTATTAAATAAATCTTGTTCACTTAATGAGTATTTTAATGACTATAGCAAGTCATAGTCGTTAATTACCAGCTTGAAACGACAATTTAATACTTCTGCTGCCCGACGGCACATAATCATTCGTTGCAAAAATATTTCAAAGTATTCCATAACAGGGCAAATGTCGGTGTCAATCTCAACAGAGAGTGTTATTGTCCGTGAAAGTTTGTCGACAAGTAACTTGCTGCTTACAGCAGCATAGTTTACCCTATCATGAATCTCAAATTTAGCAAAATCACGGTTTGTAACCCGCTCCCGATGAACATCAGATTTATCGGCCAAAATTAATGCTGCGGCTACATGGTTAACGGCATTACCGCGTTCTTCTTCATGATTACCAATAGCAGATATGACCAAGGCAACTTCTTCTGGTGGCATCTGCATCCGTGTAAGAATGGTAAAGGCCATGATTGCTCCAGAACCGCCATGGTTATATCTATTAATCATATTAGCAATATCATGCAGGTACCCGGCAATACCAGCCAGTTCACAATCGCGAACAGGATAATCTAATTCATGTAAAACCTTATAAGCTAAGGCCGAGACAATGCCAGCATGTCTAAGACCATGCTCTGTGAACCCTAAACTACCAAGATACTGCGTACTGCGGGTAAGATAAACGTTTATTTCGTGATCAGCTTTTAAATGCGCGACAGTAATGGGCTCTTTGATGGTAGCAGTTGCCATGATCAATCCTCCGATTATCATAATTTGCCCTGCTGGCCCAATACCTAAGCACCATCCTTTGGTCAGCAGGTTAGGAAATGTAACTAATTACATTTTGCCTTCCCTGCAATTAAATATGCCATCTTCCGTAAGTAAAAAATTTACTGGCCTATCATGGTCGTCAGTCGGCACTGTATCCAGTATCTGTGCAGACCAAGCGGTTCCAATTAATTCAGCCTTAGTTGCTCTTAATAAAAAACGGTCATAGTATCCGGCACCCATACCTAAACGCCGCCCAGTTTTATCGAATGCCACCCCTGGGACAATTATGAGATCAAGGGCACTTGGGTCTAAAATTTTTAAGGTTGCCGGATTCGGAGTAAGCAGATTGAATTGCCCTACCACCAAATCATCGAGATTCGTGATAACAGCGGCATCCATTAATCCCCTAGTCTCCCACATATGTGGCACACAGACGGTTTTACCGGCAGCCAGCGCATGTGAGATAGCTTTATCCAAATGAGGTTCATCAGGCATTGCCAAATAAAACATAATATTTTTAGCCTGCTGGTATACAGGCCAGGCACACAGGTTTTCTTGAAGCCTGTCACTCCCAGCGACAATTTCCTCCCGGGTCATTGTTCGCCTAATGGCTAACATTTTTTTACGCAATTCATTTTTGGCATTTTTATTAAGCTCCATGCTCTTTTCCCTCCCCTTAAGAAAAGACTTGGTTTTTCACCAAGTCCTTTGGACGACATTCGTAATGTAGGCGACGTTATGAGATTAGTCTTTTTGCGGATTTTGTAATTGGCCTACCGCAGTACGCGCAATTTCGATTTCAACTTTATCGGCAATTTTAAGAGTAACAGTTTTTTCAGTTAATGCGGTAATGGTACCGTAAATTCCGCCAATCGTAATAATCCGCGACCCTTTTTTGAGATTATCCAAAAGCTCTTTACGGCGTTGTTGTTCTTTTTTCTGTGGACGATACAGTAAAAAATAGAAGATTACGCCCATTAACACAATCGGCCAGGACGCTTGAATGGCCTGCATGATTTCAGGTGTCATACATTTATCACCTCCTGTTGTCTATTAGCAGTATATTCCACACATTTTGCATAAATCCTCTTAGTTATTTGCGATAATGAGCCCAAAACTCTTCTCTAAAAGCCAAAAAGCGATCTTCAAGAATGGCTTGGCGCATTTCTTTCATAAAATTAAGTAAAAAATGCAGATTATGGGTGGTGGTTAATCGAAGGCCAAATATCTCTTCAGTTTTTAATAAATGTCTGATATAGGCGCGCGAAAAGTTTTGACAGGTATAACAGTTGCAGTTTGGATCAATGGGGCTAAAATCTCTTGCAAATTCAGCATTTTTAACTACAAGACGCCCCTTGTTTGTCATAACTGTCCCATTGCGAGCTACCCTTGTAGGGAATACGCAATCAAACATATCAATTCCATACATTACCCCTTCTAACAAACAGTCAGGTGTGCCTACACCCATTAAATAGCGAGGCTTGTTTTCAGGTAGCAAAGGCACTGTATGTTCCAGCATCTCATACATTAACGGTTTAGGTTCACCAACACTGAGACCACCTACTGCATATCCGGGAAAATCAAGGGAGACAAGGTCCTTAGCACTTTTGGTTCGTAAATCTTTATACATACCGCCCTGAACAATACCAAATAGGGCTTGATCTTTGCGGGTGTGTGCTTTCAGGCAGCGTTCAGCCCAGCGTGTAGTTCGCTCGGTAGATTGACGGGCATATTCATGGTCTGCTGGATAGGGTACACATTCGTCAAACGCCATGATAATATCTGCGCCTAATGCCATTTGCACTTCAGTAGCTTTCTCCGGTGATAAAAAGTGCTTGGAGCCGTCAATATGTGAACGAAAAGTAACTCCATCTTCGGTAATTTTACGCAGTGGTCCCAGACTAAACACCTGAAAACCACCACTGTCAGTTAAAATTCCTCTGTCCCATTGCATAAACTTATGAAGACCACCGGCTTCTTTAATTAAGTCATGCCCTGGACGCAGATATAAATGATAGGTATTGCTTAAGATGATCCCTGCCCCCATAGCCTTCAATTCATCTGGTGACATAGACTTTACGCTAGCCTGTGTTCCTACCGGCATAAATATGGGTGTATCAAACACACCATGTGGTGTATGTATTCGGCCCACCCTAGCGCCAGTCTTTGAGCAACGTTTAATTAATTCATATGTAACGGCCAATCATTGCACCTCCATAAATAATCCCATAGAAGTAAAATACAAATATAGTTTTAGGA
>NZ_JBYKYF010000015.1:16931-23356 GCF_057736855.1 Sporomusa sp. | reverse complement strand
TCCGTGATGATAAGTGGCGCGAATATCTCCCTTACACAAATGAGTTTTACTTTGCGGATCCCAAAGGTGTTATTGACGACTCAGAGCTGCCGGATGAAATCGGTTTATTTATATTTAACCCTAACACTAAAGGCTTTCGGACAGTTAAAAAGGCTGCTTGGCGTGATATGGAAAAGGCTACAGCATTTGATTTACTGTACTTTTGCTTAATGTGGCGTGGCCAAGAACATAAAGGTTATACCAATATTGAGCGCATTGAGCAGTATATAGCCGGTAAAATCAGTGCCAAGGAATTAAGTTACCGCTTTAAAAGCAAGTTGCTTGAGGAATTGAAAACTGCAAATGACAAAGTACGGAGCTATGAATATCGAAAAGACCAATGGGAACGGGATTCCGAGGAAATTAGAAAAATACGTGAAATGCTGTTAGCCGCCAATATCGGTCATAATTATGAATCAGTCGTAGAGCGTGTACGGATGCTGATTGAGAGCAGGGGTAACAACTTAGACCAGGGCATGAGGCAGGAAATAGGTAAGATTGTGGCTGCTGCTGAGACTTTGAAAAAGGTTATCGGCATCTAACCAACCCTAACTAAACGAGGGGGGAAGCGGAGAGTTATGAGTGTGATTGACCGTAAGAAAAGATAGAAAACGGCAATCTTGCTCCTTTGGGTGCCGATGTAATTAAAATTTACCGAAGTATTGCCAGGGATGCTCTGGGCAAGTACCGGGGAGGTGCGGACAATGGTTAAATGCACCAAGAATTGTTACTGTAACACGTGCGCATTAAGAGAAAACAAAGAGCTTGAGCCAATTTTAGGTATCCATGGCTGCGGACATTGTGATTATTGCGAAGGAGAAGTCAAAGACTGTGAATGTTATTGTCCGCCAAGAAGTGAGCGGGGAGGTTCGGACGGTGAGTGATGGCACAGCTAAATCACAAACCCATTACCAGCAGGCAGATGTGCAATCGATTGAAATTATGCAGATGTATATGACGCCGGAGCAATTTAAGGGATTCCTGTATGGTAATGTACTCAAATACAGCCTGCGATATCAGTACAAGGGGCAGGCTAAAGTGGACTTAGAAAAGGCCGCGCAATACTTAAAGTGGCTACAGCAGGTCGAGCGCGGCGAGAAGATTAATCCGAGGGAGTAAAGATTCGGTATGAGCGTTAAATTGGTCAGTTATAGCAAGGACTATATGGACTTAATCTGCGGTGCTTTAGAAAAATGTTATGGCAAACGTCCAGTAACACCGGAAAAGGCTATACAGGCAGGGCATTTGTCGGTATTAGAGCATGCATACGCCAGCTTTGATATTAACTATAGCTTGGCTGTATTAGGGCAACAAACAAGGCATAGACACCTTGGATTTACGGTTAAAAGTAGCCGAGGCTCACACATGCCGCCAAAATACTATATACCCAACGAAATAAAAGCAAGTATATTTTTAAACGAATTTATGGACTTGGCCGGTAAGTGTTTTGATTTATATAACCGCATGGTGCAAGGTGGAATAAATAAGCAGCACGCGGCCTATATACTGCCAAAAGGGACATTGACAGAACTGAGAGTTACCGGCAACCTTCGCGCATGGTTTGAGTATCTACCTAAACGGCTTTGTCACCGGGCGTTGCCGGAACACAGGGAAATTGCTGAACAGATACACACTCAGTTGACACTTGCAATGCCGGAAATTTTTAATCGAGAAATGATGAATTGTGCGAACTGCCGGGAAAGGAGTTGCGAGTTTTGATTACTATGGAGTGTGGCTATGGTGGTACCGTGGTGGACAACGATAATATCCGCGTGGATCGGCGCGACAGTGGGGCTGATGTTCGGGTGTATGTTTAGGTCGAGCGATTAAATAAGGGCAACAAGCGGTTGTACAGTAACGCTCAAAAGTGCAAGTGCCGCGAGTGTAATGAGACAGTTTTTGTAGACATTTTTGCGCCGAAGCGGACAGGGGATAACAAAGAGCAAGCAACTTTGGTAACGAATAAGTACCGGGTATTGCTTGCCGATGAAAGTGCTTAAATAAAGGGCAGCTAAGACTGCCCTTATTCCTGTTTAATAATTATTGTGGGGGTGGGGTAATGGAATTAAAAAGAAACTGTGGTAATTGTATTTATTGGAGCCCGAATCACGCAGAGCATGAAAAGTGCAAGAAATGCGGTGATCATCGTAACAATTTTGTCCCGCGAAACATGAAATGCCCAGTACCCAGTTGTCAATCGACTATGATTTACTACAAGAAAGATGCTTACTTGTGCTGCCCGGATTGCGGCACAGAAATATGGCCGTTTAATACAGATATATCGGACAAGGCTACGATTCGGCAGGAGTTTGAAAAACAACTACCATGTGACCGGAACAATGATACTACTCACGGTACTATGGTAACTACACGTAGCAAGCTAAATGGTGGTAGCAAAACCAAGGGGAATAAGAAGCCCGTAAAGAAAAAAACAACTACTCAAATATACAATGAATTAGCGGGTTTACCGAATAAAATTAGGTATGTAAAAACAGCAGAAAAACCTTGAAATTCGCTTGACAAAGTGGTATATTTGTGTTAGATACGATACCGGTAGAAGTTAACATAACATAGGCCAGCCTTAATGGGGTTGGCCTTGTTTTTATTTCTACTGACTGCTGCCCAGTGCGGCTGATGTGCAGCGCCGTGAAAACCGGCAAATATTCCGCAGGCAGCATTATAATTTAGCGGCGAAAGTACACAGGAGCCGCAATAGGGGGTTCGTTTACCGAGCCGACCGCCTATCTGGTTGTGTACAGTTCCCCAGGTAGGCGGTTTTGAATTTATGACCATTTCGTGCAAGTCAACGATATGGTCTTTTTATATGCCTAAACGGAGGTGCAACATGAAGCACTGGTGTAAGATGTACAAACCAAAACCCGGAGCCAACGGCAATTGCGGTGACTGCTATAACTACAAAATGGACAAAGGTAACTGCCCGGAGTATAATGCCAGCACCGACTTGGCGCATCCTCCTGTAAAATCCCATGATAAAAAGAGCAGCAGAGTAACGGGGGTGCTGAGATGATAATTGATGGTATTGCTGTTATATGCCCGGCAGATATGACGGAAGAAGAGGCTGCCGTATATGTCCGTAGCGAGATTGAACACTGGAAACAGACAAAGCCAGGGAAAGAAATCGGCAGCATTATAATCACCATTGAAGGTGACGAGGTTGTTATTACGGCTAAAGAACGGTCGCCTATACGTCGGATACGTCGCATCACAGGCTACCTCAGTAGCGAAGACCGTTTTAACGATGCTAAATTAGCTGAACTCAGGGACCGGGTGAAACATTTATGATGGTGCAGCCGATACCAAAAACGCCGCGGATATCTGATCGGAAGACCTTTGAACGGTGTAAGATGGACAATTGCGAAGTATGCGGAGCACCAACGCAGGGAATAGGGCCACATCACATCATTACACGCGGCGCAGGTGGACCGGACATACCGGAAAACCTAATACAACTCTGTTGGACATGTCACTATGTTAAAATCCCTGCGGGCAAGTATTCGCAGGATTTTTTATTTAACATGGTTGGCAGGCGCTTGCGAAAGAGTGGGGAAGATTGCCGGAAGGCTGTAAGGAGGGTGATGGGGTACAATGTCGACTAAGTTAACGGTACCGGAAAATCCAACGCCTGCACAATTACAACACTTGCTTTCAGTCTGTAGTAATCAGATAGCAAAGCTTGCTGACCTGGTAGTTAAATATAAGCAAGATGTAGCTATCAAAGAACGCAACTATGATAGAGCCATGGCTAGGGCAACAGTCAAATACAAGGGGCAAGGCAATGCTGCGGTGGTTAAGTCAATGGCTACTATTGATGACGAAGTAGTTAAGGCTGCCGACGAGTTAGATACTGCTGAAGCTACGTATGCGCTTGCTAAAGCTGAGCTTGATGGGTATGATGCTCAGTTTGTGGCACTGAGAAAGATAGCTGAGCTCAGAAAGACGGAAATGTCGAGATTAAATGGATAGTCATAAAAGGAATTATTTCCCCTTTGCCGAATTGTGTTAAAAATGGTAAAAAAGGGGTATGTGGTATATGAGTATAAAACTAGTGAAATATCATTGCAAGAGACTAAATAAAACAATTACAGTAACCGAAACTTACGTTGAAGTACCTGCAGTAAACTATAAAAAACTTGTAAGTGTAGAGTGCAGTGATTCAGTAAACTGCATTAAATCTGATTGCAAGATGACCGGTCAATCAAAACCTAAATTATATATTGACGCTAATTATTAAGAGCCTTAGTCGGGGCTCTTTTTTTTTACTCAGCCGCTCAAACCGAGCGGCTATTCTTATGCCTGGAGGTGACACGCATGCCGCACTATTGTGATGACACTAACTGCAAATATAACGATGACCAGACCTGCACTGCCGGTAATGCCTATCACGTGCAGCGGCAGTGCGTTACCTACCGTAAGCGGCCAAGGGAGCCGAATTACAGGGAACTCATGAGGCCGAGTGCTGGCATATGTCGGAGGGAGAACGGAAAGCTGAAGAGGAAGCGATAAAACAGGATTAATAAAATGAGGTGGTGGTGTGACTAATCATGAGTTAGCAGAAAAAGACTACATGCTTGGCATGAAGTATAAAGATATAGCCGCTAAGTACGGGGTAACTATTAGTACTGTGAAGTCCTGGAAAACTAGGTACAAATGGAGCCGCATAGAAAAAACGCATACCAAGAAAAAAAAAGGTATGCAAAACAAAAAGGTATGCAATCAAGAAAAAGGTATGCAAGTCGCTGTTACTCAGGAATCCGATGGACTTACTGAAAAACAACGGCTTTTTTGTTTATATTACATAAAAAACTTTAATGCTACTCAGTCAGCAATAAAAGCTGGTTACTCTAAAGACTCAGCATATCAGATTGGATATGAAAACTTGACGAAACCTGAGATTAGGGCAGAAGTGGAGCGTTTAAAGGCTATCAAGCGCCAATCAATCATGATTAACGAAGACGATATTGTCGAGCGTTATATGCGGATAGCCTTTGCCGATATGACTGACTTTACCGAGTTTGGCTTAATTGAAGTTCCTGAGGTTGATGAATCCGGACAGGTACTACTTAATCCTGATGGTACAGTTAAAACCAGAAAGTATAACTATCTGAACTTTAAAAGTAGTGACCAGGTGGATGGTGGCCTTATTTGTGAGATTAGTCAGGGCAAGAACGGCATGAAGATTAAACTTGAGGACAGGCAGAAAGCCCTTGAATGGTTGGCTAATTACTTCGGGATGAATCCTATGCACAAGCACAAGATTGCCTATGATAATGCAGTGCTGGCTCTAAGGGAAAGAGAACTCAAACTAAAGGAATGGTAGTATGGCTCAAGATTTTGCACGAAAACTGTATACGTCTAAGGCATGGACAGACCTTAGGTTTAATTTAATTGTTGTGCGTGGGCCTGTATGTGAACGGTGTCAGAAGGTAGTAACTAACACGTCTAAGTTGATTGGCCATCACAAAATCCCTTTAACGCAGCAGAATGTAAACGATCCGGCAATCGCTCTTAATCCTGATCTTATTGAGTTACTTTGCTGGTCATGTCATAATAGGGAACCACACTACAGAAATGGTCACAGCAAGCATGAGGTATTCATTGTCTATGGCAGTCCGCTATCAGGTAAGACGACATTGGTTAATCAGCTTGCACAGTACGGGGATATGATAGTTGACGTTGATAAGATTTATGAATGCATATCTGGTCAGGCGTTGTACGATAAGCCCGATAACCTGAAGTACAACGTGTTTGCTCTCAGGGATAAAATGCTCGACATGATTAAGACACGGTTTGGCAACTGGCACGATGCGTATGTAATCGGTGGTTATCCAAATAGGCATGAGCGGGAGCGGCTTGCTAAAGAACTCGGGGCCGAGCTTATATATTGCGAGAGCACAAAGCAAGAGTGTCTTGAGAGGGCTATGAGGCTAAGAGACGTGAAGCCGGGATGGGAAAAGTTTGTTGAGAAGTGGTGGAGTGAGTACAACTAACATCCCCCCCCGCTCAACGATTCTGGCGCTTTTCGCACAGGACCGGCGAGCGTACTTAAGAAAAATACACACCAAAATTTTGACTTTTCTCGGGAAGGTTTTTGAAAAAGTTTGACTTGGGGTGAGATACATGGAAGTCCGGCAAGAATACGAGAGAATCAAAGCACTGTTTGCTGGCGTTGATGAAAAGCAATTATCGCTGGTAGATGGAGCTATTTGGGAAGCAGCAAGACTACGAGTTGAATTAAATCGTCTACATGAAATCGTAAGTCAAACTGGTTTGATAAAACTTCAACCCAATAATCCTGCTATGCAAAAGGAACTGCCAATAAGTCGGATGATTGTTAAGGTTAGGGCCAATTACCTGAACTATATAGC
>NZ_JBYKYF010000015.1:0-16921 GCF_057736855.1 Sporomusa sp. | reverse complement strand
GTCTAATATTCTTGGCCGCAACATAAACGACGATGATGACGGTTTAGGGGATTATGAATAATGTATCTCGAAGAATACTATGCCAAGTGCAAATCCGGTGAAATCATAGTCGGTCGAGAACTTATGATGCAGCTCGAAATGCTAATCGAAGAAATAGAAAGTCCAGAAATATTCTTCGATATAGAGGCATCCAACAAGCGCATTAAATTTATCGAACAAGAATGTAAACACTATGAAGCTCCGCACGCTGGCAAACCATTTATTCTAATGTTGTGGCAAAAAGCTTTTATTGAGGCTATTTTTGCCATTAAGATATATGACCATGACTTGCAGAGGTATGTCCGTAAATATCAGGATGTACTTTTTTTAGTTGGCCGCAAAAACGGAAAAACGCCACTTATTGGCGCAATCTGTCTTTCGGAATGGTTTTGTGGTGAACCCGGTAAGAAAATACTGTGTGCCAGTAATGACTATGAACAGGCAGACTTAATGTTCCAGGCTATAAACGCCATGCGCGAAGAAAGCCCCAAACTTGAAAAATGCACCAGGAAGAATATAAAGGGAATTTTTTTTGGTAATCCCAGGCAAAAAAGTAAGAAAGGTAAGTTTAGTTATCAAAACAAAGGGAGTATTCGCAAATTATCGGCAAAGACCGGAGCTAAAGAAGGGCGTAATATAGGTGTTGGTGCTGTCGATGAAGTCTTCGAAATGAAAGATGATAGTTTGGTAATGCCGATACGCCAGGCGTTATCAACTCAGGATGAACCACTTTATTTTGAACTCACTACCGAGGGTTTTACCGATGATGGTTATCTCGACCACCGTCTTGCTGATGCTCGAAAGGTTCTTAGGGGAGAACTACACCGGCCGCGCTGGTTGATTTGGCTTTATACACAAGATAGCGAGGAAGAGATATGGCAAAACGAACAGTCGTGGTATAAAAGTAATCCGGGTATTGGTGTCATCAAAAAGTGGTCGTTTTTACGCCAAATGGTGGATGAAGCCAAGACAAGTAACAGTACGCGGGCGTTTGTGCTGGCAAAGGATTTTAACCTTAAACAGAATTCTGCGGCTGCATGGCTGCAGGAAGGTGATATTAACAATCCGGCTACATTTGACCCCGAAAAATTCCGTAACCAATTTTATATTGGTGCGTTGGATTTTGCCGAAACAACAGACCTATGTAACGCTAAAGCGTTGTTTATAGATCCCGTGACAATGCAGCCTCATACTTTAACCATGTACTTTATTCCAGAATCGAAAGCTGATGCTATCTTAGAAGATGAAAACTTACTGAATCCCGAAAAGAAAAACTACCGCGAATGGGCAAAAGAGGGATTAGTAACCATATGCCCTGGCAGTGAAGTTGACCCGCTTATTATTGTTCAGTGGTTCTATGGACTTTACAAACAGTACAATATGAGGCCATTTAAAATAGGCTATGACAATTGGCATGCGAAAGACTTTAAGAAGTTAGTAACAGAGTATTTCGGTGAAGAAGTTCTCGAAAGAATTGTTATGGACTTTATGTCATTGTCAGGGCCTATGCGAGTTGTAGAGGCTGACTTAAAAAGTAAAAGGCTTAACTACAACAACAATAAAATTGACCGTTGGTGTCTAAAAAACACTTCGTATAAAACGAATAACCTTGGGATGATTATGCCGGTCAAACTATATGGCCAAAGTAAAAACCGAATTGACGGTACGCTTGGATTTATCATTGCGTACGCAACATATAGCCGGTTCAAGAGTGAGTATCTAAGTTTAATAAAGTAGAAGGAGGTGACCGACGATTTTTAATTATATCAGGAAAGTGTTGGACCGATATGCTATGAAACGTGTCCAAAAACAGCTTTACGCTATTCTAAATGACAACAAGGCCATCTTTTCTGCTTTTGGCGAAGATGTCTATTTATCTGATTTTGTAAACAACTGCATTGACCGTATAGCGACAGAAATCAGCAAAATTGAAGTTGTTTCGGTGGTTCAAAAACCAGGCAGCATTCGCCCTCAGAATGATGACATTACACGTCTTTTTAGGTTCAAACCAAACCCCTTGCAGACTACAAAAGATTTTCTTGCTTGTTGCGAATGGCTACGGCGTAAAGATTGTAATTGCTTTATCTATCCTCAATATGATATTGTGACTGATCTAACTGGTAACCAGTACCGCAAATACACGGCATTTTATCCGCTTAATCCTACTCAAATTGAAATCGGCACCGACGAAAGCGGCAGGGTGTGGGAGATTAAATTCTACTGGCGTGATGGAACATGGGACATACTGCCATATAACGATATAGTCCATTTAAGGTGGCGGCGCGGTAAAAATACAATCGTAGGTGGAGGCAACGACAATGGTCATCCGGATACCAAAGACTTATTGAATTCGGTTAAGGTGTTAGATCAGGTGTTACAGGGCTTGCCTAAGTCGATAGAAGCTAGTCTTAAGATTACCGGGGTGTATACTGCAAAGACTGTGGTTGATTCCGCAAAAATTAAGGATGTAAGAGATACCTTTGAGGAACACATATTTAGCAGCAAAGCAGGTATCATAGCTACCGACCTTGCCGGTGAATTTACGCCGATGAACATAAAAGCGCCTGAAATAAAAAGTGAAGTTATGGCTTTTCTTAAAGGGATTGTGCGCGAGCGGTACGGGATTTCAGAGGCTATGCTGGCTGGGGACTATGATGGTGAACAACACAGTGCTTTTTATCAGTCCTGCGTTGAAGATTTTATTGTTGAGTTTGAACAGGCAATGTCGGCATGTTTATTTACTCAACGCGAGCAAGACGTAGGGCATAGAATTAGGTGCTATTATAACAAGGTTGCTTACTTAAGCACTCAGAATAAGATTGAGCTTGCAACATTAGCGACTAATACTGGGTTGTTAACACTGAATGAAATCAGCGACATGTTCGGATTCGAGCCGTTTGAGGGCGGTGATCGACGTTTACAATCGCTAAACTTTGTTAATACGCAAATCGTAGATTCCTATCAGTTAAACCAGGCTGGAGCCAAAAAGGAGGGTAAGAAGATTGAAAAACAAACCGAATAAAGACGAAATGCTGTTACGAAGTTTCGTTATGCCGGATATTCGGGCAACGGATGAAGAAGGCGTAATTGAAGGTCATGCAGCTGTATATGGTCAGGAAACAAATATTGGAGGATATTTTTACGAAACAATTGAACGTGGCGCTTTTGACGAGTGTGACTTTGATGACGTTCTCTTCACCGTTAATCATGGACTGAGGGATATTCCGTTAGCTAGAAGTCGCAGAAACAACAGCAATTCGACATTACAAATAAGGTTAGACGATATAGGTCTCTTTGTTAGAGCAAAACTTGATATAGAAAACAACGCTGAAGCCAGAAGCCTATATTCTGCAGTAAAACGGCAGGATATAACGGGGATGAGCTTCATTTTTTATGTCAAGGAAGAAAGATGGTCTAATTTGGATAGCGATATGCCAAAACGCAGTATAACCAAAGTCAGAAAGGTTAGGGAAGTATCGGCAGTTAACTATCCGGCCTATGAAGGAACCGATATTACCGCTCGCGACAAAGCGGCATTGGACAATGCCAAAGCCGCGTTGGATAACGCGAGGTCGCAAGAGTTGGATAACTCTAGGGCGGTTGATATATTGAAAATCAAAAATAGAATTTTAGGAGGAATATAAACATGAAAAAGAAACTTTTAGCAATGCTCAAAACTAAGGAAGATGCCCGCGCTGCGTTGGTGGCCAAGTCGGAGAAGTCCGAAGATATTGCAGAACTTAGGTCAATTCATGCTCAACTTGAATCAATCAATGCTGAAATTGCCGAATTACGGAGTTTGATTGATGATGTCGATAGCAATGATGATGGAGCAGGAGATGACGGAATCGCGGCCAGAACCAAGGCTGTCAATGGGGCAGAAGAACAACCGGAACCCCGTTCGTATCAACCTGGAAGAGGGTTTACTCCAGTGCCGGGTGGCAATCCTGCTGCTGAAGAACGTATTAAACAAGATGCAGAAAGCCGGGAGAAACGCGGTAAAGACCTGATGGAAGGTCGCGCCGTTACCGTAGCCAGCTCCAGTATTGTCCTGCCGAAACATAGCTCGGATACCATTAATCCTACGTTTAATGTCGTATCTAGCTTGGTTGATGGTGTTGACCGAATGGTACTGCCTGGCGGCGAATCTTTTGTTCAGCCGTACGAAAAGAATACCCCTGCTGGCGACTATACGGCTGAAGGTAATCCTTATCCGACTGCTGACGTTGAATTTGGTTATGCAAACATCATTAAAGCGAAGATTGCTGCTTATAGTGAAACCACAGAGGAAGTTAAAAAGTTGCCGGCTGCCGATTATGAGCGTGTAATCATGAATGGCATCTCAAAATCGGTAAGACGTAAGCTGGCAAAAGAAATTCTTGTCGGGGATGGACAAACAAATCATCTGACCGGCATTTTTACTTCGACCACAATCGAAACATCAACTGATATCGAGATTGCGGCTATCACCAACACAACGCTAAACGAAATTATTTTTAGTTATGGCGGCGACGAAGAGGTTGAGGACCAAGCGGTGCTTATCCTTAACAAGGCCGACTTGAAAGCTTTCTCGCAGTTGCGTACCACTGACGGGAAGCCGTTCCATAGCATAGTGACCAATGGCAATACCGGAACCATCGACGGCATTCCGTTCATTATTAATAGTGCCTGTAAGGCCGTGAGTGCGGCAAGCACTACTGCAGGATCATACTGCATGGCCTACGGTCCGCTCTCAAATTATAAGTTGGTTATCTTCTCTGATTTAGATGTGCAGCGTTCAACCGATTACAAATTCAAAGAGGGCATGATTGCTCACCGTGGCAGCATATTCGCTGGTGGTAACGTTGTTGCCTATAATGGTTTCCTACGCATTAAGAAAGCTGCTCAGGCGTAATAAACAAAGGAACGGGCCGTGATGTGCGGCCCGTTTTAAATTAAGTGAAAGGGGTTGCCCGTTTGTGAAAATCAAAGTCATTAGGGCATTTATCGATAAGAATACTGGCGAACCATACAACCGTGGTGATATTTTTGAATCGACAGATAAAGCTAGAATCAAAGAGTTGCGCGCTGCTGGTTATCTCGCTGGAGTTGCTGAGATTAGTAAGCCTGCCGTTGACGAAACGAATGAATCAAAGACTGCCGCCACTGAATAGGAGGCTAGTCTATGGAACTTTATGAATTAAAACAGTACCTCAGGGTAGATGGCAATGATTTGGACGTCGTACTTTCGGGATATCAGGCGGCAGCAGAAGAGTATCTGTCCAATGCTGGTGTGGCTAAAGATTATTCGAAAAGCCTTTACAAAGTCGCTGTAACAGTAATTTGCGCTAAGTTGTTAGAAGATCCATCATTATTAAATCAGAAAGACGGATTAAGTAGTATTGGATTAACTGCATTTATAGCGCAAATGCGATAAGTGTGGTGATTATGTATGAATATCGGTCAGTTAAGGGACCGAGTAGAAATCTTGGTTAAAATAATTACCACCGACAACGAAGGATTAACCAGTATATCCTATACCTCTGTAGGTAGTGTATGGGCAAAAGTCGACTATATTGGCGGCGAAATAGCGCAAAAAAAATACGGAGTAACCGAAGAAGGCATATCCTTAAAAATTAAGGTTCGACCAAATCCCAATATTGTTGAGCAAAACGCAATAGCGTTTAAAGGAAAAACCTACGAGATACGGTTTGTTGCTCAGTATCCAGATAGGTACGAAGCCTTATTGAGAGTAATAGACACATGAAAACTAAAATCCAAAACAACGTCGGTAAATTCGCAAAAAAAGTCTACTCCGCAGCCGATAAGGCTATTTTTCGCGCCGTTATGCAGGGTGGCGGCTTAGTTAAAAAAGAAGCGGCCAGTCGCGGCCCAACGCCCAAATACGGTAAGGCCCTTAAGGTTGTCGGCAAAAACCCAAAAGGCGGCCCCGAAGCACATGTCGGCATAAGCCGCAAATCGAAACACTGGTATTTGAAATTTTTTGATTCCGGTACTAAAAGGCATAAGATTAAGCCTAAAAATGGTAAGTTTTTGTCATGGATTACCACTGCTGGCGGCAAAGTCGAATTTATCGGCAGAACCGGCAGAAAAGTCATGGCCAAATATTATGTGACCAAGGACGGTAAATACACTCTTGATAAAAGCGAACAAGGATGGACTTTTGCCAAATCCGTAAATCATCCCGGCATGGAAAAGAAACCAGCATTAAAACCTGCGTTTCAAGCGAAGATACCAGAAATTCAGGAAGTTATTGCTGATACCAACGAGAAACTACTTGTCAAAGCCGCTCGGGAGGCGAGTATTAAGTGATTAATATCAAGGAAATTGTAAAAGCCGCGTTAGAAAATGACGCGGCTCTAGTTAAATTGCTTAACGGTAAACATATTTATCGCCAGTATCCGCAACAGTCTGCTGATTTTAGTACCCACAGCTTGATTGTATACAGTGCAGCGGAAGAACCTTATGCGTTTGGAGACGAAACCGAATTGGTCACTAAAGTAAGAATTAATCTTGATGTATTGAGCTTAAAATCGACAACTGAAATAGCACAAGCGGTTAACCGTATTGTGACCGGCCTAGGTGGCGTTCGTGTCGAAGCGACAGATAATGACCAAGATGCTCCGAAACAGTGTAAGTCAATGGCGTTTGAGTTTACCGTTGACAACGAAGGAAATATTTATTAAGGAGGTACATTATGGCAGTACCAAACAAAAAACCAGCACTTTTTGGTATTATAGAGCTTAAAATATTTAAAATGCTCACGGATGAGGCTGGCAGTGCGCCAACCTACGGCGAGGGTATTGTTATACCTGGCGTAAAATCACTCACCTATGAAGGCGACTACCAGGAGATTGAAGGCCGCGGCGATGAGTGTATCATGGAGATTGAAGTTGTTGACGACAAAGCTACAGTAAGCTTTGAAAGTCTCTATTTCCCGATGGAAGCCGCAGCTATCATTAACGGCGGCAAGATTGTCGAAGGGGCTAACAACGTTGAGTATTTTGAGCCGGGGCCTGATGAAGTAGGCGAATACTTTAAGATTGTAGCGACAACCAAGCCACGCAAAGAGCAGTTAATCTTGTATAAAGTTCGTGGCCGCTTAAGTATTAAAGGCTTGACCGGCGGCGAGTTTAACAATGCGTCGTTTACCGGCACTGCAATCCACACGACCGGCAATATCGAGGGCAAGCCGCGCAGAGCGTCGCTTAAACAGTCGAGTGTAGCAATAACAGGAACAGGAGAGGGTTAATACCTCTCCTGTTAATTTTGCGGAGGGAACGGAATGAAACTATCGGAATTATTTCCAGAACGACCAATCATAGCGTTTGGTGGCAAAGAATACACCATGGAATATACCGCTCTTTCAGAAATGCTGCTCGAAAACGAGTACGGCAGTTTTGAAAACTATAGGGGTAAAGTCACTGAAATGTCTAAGGCATTGATGGGTTTAAACCTTGATGCGCTCCGGCACGATGACATCATAAACTTTATGCTGGCCGGATTAATCCATACTGACTTTTTGGCTGAATTTGTTAATAAAGATAAGTATCCGTGGCGGGTAAATGTAGACGCGGCAAAGGGGTATTTGTCTACTATCATTTACCGGCGCGATTTTGCGGCATATGCGGCTTGTATCACGCAAGCATTTGCAAACTCTATGATATCTAAAGAACAACAAGAACTGCTTGAAATCCTGGCTGCTCAGTCCCAAAAAAAAACACAGTAACTGACGACACAGATTGGTACAGAGAGTATGCCTTTTTTACTATTGAGTGCTGCCGGAGTGAAGAATGGTTTTGGAATTCAACACGGCGGCAAAAAATAGCGTTATATATTGGAAAATGCGGCTTAAACGGCATGAAACTAGCTTGGGATGATCCAGGCGAGTGTTTTACAGAATAAGGAGGAATAAAATCCCACTTGTCGAAGTAAAATAGGACAAGGAGGGATTTATATATGAGAAAAGCAATTGCTCTATGTTTATTGTTGATGTTTACCTTTTGTGCGGTTGGATACGCTAATCTCGATGCACCGGCGGAAAAGAAGATTACTGTACGGTCGGAGATTAAGCGTGGAAAAGACGCGGTTGAAATGGCAGAACGGTCAGTAAGCTCATCAAAACCCTTGGAATTTATTGAGAAAGTTAATTCTATAATTCATACTAACAGACAAAATAACACAGATACTGATGCCTTTTATATGGGAGTATACGGACAAGCATGGATTAACACGACGATAATGTGCAAAGTAATTAATGAAAATAAGGATTTATGGAAAGGTGTATTAACAGATGGTCAAATAAAATCCCTTGAAAGGGAAACTGCCTGGTACTACAAACAATTCCGACTCAAACAAAAAGAACTTGATATTAACGACGAAGATTTAAAAAAGCTATTTACCTTTAGAGATGAATGGCTTACAGAATGGGACAAACGAACCGCCAATTAAGGCGGTTTTCTTTATGCCATAAAGGCAGGTGAATAATTTGGCAGACACACAACTTACTGGCCTGGTTGTTAAAATAAAAGGTGATTTAGGCGATTATTCTAGCAAACTAAACAAAATGGATGCTGACACGCAAAAGACTTGCCAGCGTGTTATGTCCGCTCTGAATAACATCGGAGCGGTTTCTATTTTTAAAGGCGGTTTAGGACTTGCCGGAGCTTTAGCTGGAATACAAGGAGTTAGCGCAACGCTTACAAGCGCTGTAGAAACCGGTATTAAATTTAATTCGACATTGGAACAGTCGGAAATTGCGTTCGGTTCAATGTTGAAGGATGTTGAAGCAGGCAAAGGGTTATTGCGTGACCTAATGCAGATGGCGGAGAAAACGCCGTTTGAATTTGCCGACTTGCAAACTGGCGCAAAGCGTTTGCTTGCATTTGGTTTTGCTGCAAAAGACATTTTGCCAATGCTGACAGCTATTGGTGACGCTACTGCAGCTTTAGGTATGTCTGGTGCAGAAGGCATAAACCGACTGGGCTTGGCACTAGGCCAGATGCGGGCCAAAGGCAAGGTTTCAGGCGAAGAAATGCTGCAGCTCACCGAAGCTGGTATCCCTGCATGGGAAATTTTAGCCAAAGCTATTGGTAAAACCACTAACGAAGTCATGGAGTTATCCCAAAAAGGACTTATACCTGCAGAGCAAGCCATACAATACCTAATTGAAGGCATGAATGAGCGCTTTGGCGGCATGATGGAACAGCAATCCAAGACATTCCAAGGTCAAATTAGCAACCTTGGCGACGTTGTTAGTAGCACTATGGGTTTGGTTGTTAAACCGGCATTTGATGTGTTATCAAATAGCACTATACCGGCGGTTACAGAACAGGTAAGTTTACTCAGGGATGTGTTACAAGCCGGTGGCTATGAAGGACTGGCGAAAAGCATTTTGCCGAAGGATGTCGTTGATGGTGTAAAAGTAAGCTTGGATGCACTGGCTTTGTCGGCAAAATTTGCGAATGAGAACTTGGAACTGGTAGGCAGTACGGTTGCTGTAGGTTCGGCTATCTATTTTGCGCCACGTGTCATTGCAGGAATAACGCTTGCTCTTGAAGCTTTGCAGGGGGCTGCCATGCTTGCTGCTGGCGGTTTAATGGGTGTCACTTATGCGTCTGCAGCAATACTGGCAAATCCAGTGACAGTGCCATTATTGGCTGCTACGGCCGCTTTTGGTGGACTTACTTATGCTGCTCTTGAGTTTGGCAAAACCATACCGCAAGTTATGGATGATGCAACTGACGGTACAAAGCGGTTTTTAGACGGTTCAACTGTTATGGCAGATGGTTCTATTGTTGCTTTTACCCAGGCCGCTGATGCGGCTTCAGACCTTGCCGACAGCATTGAAGATTCAAGCAAGCGCTCATATGCGGCTGCAATGACTTTGTGGGAAGCTCTGAAATTAGCCCGCGAGATTGAGCAATCCGATATGGACTATGCTACACGTGTTAGAAGAAATACTGAGACGGCCAAAACCTCTACTATCACAACATTACCGTCTATGACCGGTGGTACAACAAAAGGCAGAACGCAAACTGAGTTTGAGAAATATAGGTCGGAAACTCAAAGTTTGCTGAGTCTTTGGAACCAGCAATTGGCCTTAGAGAAAATTTCGAGGTCGCAATTTACCGCGTATATCCAAGAACGAATTAGCGGGCTAGCAAAAGTAAATGCACAGGCCGATGAACAAACCGAAAAATTGCGCCTTGAATATGAATTAATCGGGAAAATTGCGGAAATCGAAAGACAAGAACGCCAAGAAGTCATTGAAACAGGTCAGCAAAAATACCGGTTAGGTCAAATAACCCTTGAGCAGTATGTCGAATTGCTCAATAAACAAAAAGAACTTGCTAAAACCGAAAAAGAACGTCTTGACTTAGCTGTGAAAATCGCAGTAGAAAACGCTAAAATCATAGCTCAGCAAATCAAAGATATTGAGCGCCAAGCCGAAAAACAAAGGCAGCTTTTAAGTATTGAACAAGAAATTGCCCGTCATAAGCTGGCTATGCAGAAAATTGTTAGCACTGAGAAACGGTCCTGGGCAGAGGAAGACTACAATTTAGCATTGGATAATTTGAATAAAGAAACGGAAAAAACAAAACAAAAACTAAAAGAAAAACTTGCAATATATGAGAAAGCTGGTCAATTAAGAAAAGATTTATCTAATGAAGAACTTCAAGCATATAAAGAGTTAGTTGTCCAAATGGAGAACATCGACACCCAATACCACGAAAAAAGACTCAAACTCTACCATGAATACGTCGAAAAAACCGCTGAATATAACCAGGCCATCATCAACGCCAACAACGACATGATAGCAAGCCTTATTTCTGGTACTAAGTCCGGTCACGACATACTTGAGGATATGTGTTCGGAGTTTGTACGTAAGGTTGTTGCAAAAAATCTGAGTATATCGTCGAGTATGAACATATTTGAACGACTGTTAGGCCCGGTGTTTGGGTTGAAATCTACAAGTAGTAGTTCAAGTAGTGAGTTTAGTTTTCCGAAAAACGTCAACATTCTTACTCCAATCGCCGGTGCGCGTGCGTCGGGTGGCCCTGTTGAAGCTGGGAAAGCTTATATTACAGGTGAAAAAGGCATCGAATTATTTGTGCCTGAAACTAAAGGAACAATCATACCGAACAACCAAATCGGCAAATTGTTTAGAAATGCTCAATTTAATCCGGAAATCAAAGTCAATGTTGTCAACAATACAGGTGTAGAGGCAACGCCCCAAGTAAATCAGCAATATGACAACAACCTTAAAAGGTTTGTTATCAATGTGACACTTGATGCAATTCGTCGTGACGACGTCATGCAATCTGCGATAGCCGGTGCAGCGGCAAGGGGGAGGCGGTAGTTATGTTGATATTCCCTATTAAGCGACCTCCAATCGTAACGTGGAATCAAGAACGAGAGGACAATGTATATCGTTCTCCTGCCGAATATGGATATAAAATGACTAGGCCAAGGTTCACGAAGGCTCGTAGAACACTTGGCCCTTTTACATGGCAGTATTTGAATGATGCCGAACACGAAATTTTGATGGATTTTTACGACAATATAACTGCTTGCGGCAGCCTGCCTTTTCAGTTTACCGTATCTACACGGAGCCGAAAAATAACAAAGAATGTGCGTTTTTCCGCACCACCTAAAGAAACTTACATCGGCTATGATAAGTGGCTAGTACAATGCACTTTCGAAGAGGTGTAACATGCTCCAAATCTCAACAGTCGCCAAACTTGAAAAAAACAAAATAGCCCAAGACAGTGCTTGGCTGGTATTACTGGAAGTCCAATGCCCAGATGGTCAAATTATTCGATTGGTTCAGAACACAGAAGACGTAGTCTGGAATGGCCATGATTGGATAGCGTTTCCATTTATAATCGACCAGGTAAAAACGAGCAAAACCGAAGTTCCGCAAGTATCTGTCAGGGTTGGTAATCAAACTCGGGCAATCGAAAGATTTTTGGAACATTATGCTGGGCTTGTGAAGTCTACTGTTATAATCCGTGTAGTTATAAGCAAAGGTGCTACTCGTGACGAATCAGGCAAACTCGTTTTAACAGCGCCAGCGGAAGTAGAAGAAACTTTTACCGTGCAGGGGACGTCCAGTGATGCGGAATGGGCTGTTTTAACTTTAGGTGGCTCAATGCCGCTTAGGCTGCGGTTCCCGTTTAAAAGGATTTTAAAGGATTGGTGCCAGGTTAAATATACCGGCATCGAATGCGGAATACCGGTGTCTGTAAAAAACACGTATCCTGACTGTAACCACACTTTGGCAGATTGCAGGGTACGTCATGCGGCTGTCGGGCGGACAGTATTGAGATTTGATGGTGAGCCTGGTATCGGAAGGGGAGGTTTGTATGCGTCGAATGGGTAAGGAGGTAATTTATGTTTAAGGTTAGCGATGAAGAATATGCAAAAATGCACAATCGAGAGATTGAAAAAGCAAGATTGTTATTCGAAATTATAGAAAGTTGCCCACGACAGAAGCTGGAAGTTCTGAACGCGAGCAACTAAAGAAAAAGTTTATCGAAGTGTCAACGGTGAGAATGAAGAACGGCCCAAAATTAACATTGAGAAAATAGTTATGGATGCAATATCTGCTGATGATAAAATTCGCAAAACTATTTCCGGGCTAACAATTCTTTGATTTGTTCACTAATAACTTGACTAATAACTTGATTGTTCTTTTCTATTAGCAGTAATAAAAGCATAGGAGTTATTATTCTAGAAAGTTTCAGCATTATTTCTTTTAGTTGTTCGACATTATCTTGAGTTCCTTTGGTGGCGTCTTTAATTAAATCAGTAAAATAGTCAACATTATTTTGCTAAATAGTGTCTAATTCCTCCGCTAATTGGTCACGATTCATCCCTAATTGCAATATAATCACCCCCTCTCAACAACAAACATTCGACAGGAGGGATATTTTTCCTTGGTAAATTTTGACGATTTAATGATAAACGGACGCTTCAAAGACGGTGGCCGGGGCCCCGTTGAATTCGACTGCTGGGGCCTTGTACGCGAAATTTATAAGCGCTACGGCATAGACCTGCCAGACTATACTATTAGCTGTGAGGATGCCAGTAGAATCGGTGCTGAAATCGAGAAAAACCGACCTTTGTGGGTACGGTGCGAGGGAGAGATACCAGTACCGGCCTTGGTCGTTATCCGCTACGGATCAGAGTGGTGCAATCATACTGGTGTATATATTGGCAATGGCCGCTTTATCCATATCCGTGAAAAAGCCGGTGTAAATATTGACCGCATAGATTCAATTGCATGGAAGAACAAAATCGAGGGCTTTTACGTCCCTGGGTGGTGATATAGTGAGTGAAATTACCTGCACAGTCCTAAAAAATCCATTTAACACAACGGGCCGAGAGATCCACAAAATAAATTACATACCCGGCAAAACCATACAGCAATACGTCCAGCCTTACACAATGGGGTTGGATGATTTTATTTACAGTGCTAACGGCAAGAAGGTTGAACCGGATCATGTGCCGGGCCCAGGTGACTATATTGCCGTATGTCCGGTTGTTGGTAAATCAAAATGGCTTGGGTCAATTTTAAGCTTGGGCCTCGCCGTTTGGACAGGCAACCTTGCGTCAAAAGGATTCTGGGGATTAAAGGCCGGTTCGTTTGCCGCTGGACTTGCTGCCAGCGCAATCGCATATATCGGCGGCCAGATTATCAATCATTTATTTCCTCCGGCCAAACCGGATCTTTCAAGCTCATCATCCACTCCGACCTACGGATGGGGGCCTATTACACCACAGATAACACAAGGCGGTGTGCTTGCCCGGACTTATGGCACAATGGTGACTGCAGGCACTGAGTTGTCAAGAGACATCACAGTTAATGGCGACAAACAATATTTAAACGTGCTTTACACCGGCGGCCAAGGCCCTATTGACGAAATTACTGACATTAAAATTAATGGTAATCCCATTGAAAAATACAAAGGCGTGCAGGTTGATATCCGTCTCGGTACTAACGACCAAGATGTTATTCCGAATTTTGCTGATACTTCCGCGAATCAGAGCTTAAGCTATGAACTGCAAGAAGACACATGGTCAACTCATGTAACCGAGGGCAATGCAGGGCAAGGTTTGCGGATTGATGTGGAATTTCCAAACGGTCTTTATCACATAAACGACAAAGGTAAGCTAAAAAACGCATGGGTAAAACTTGTTTCGGAATATCGACTTGTTGGTACGGTTGAATGGAAACCTTGGCTGGGGAGTGCTTATGTGTCGTCTAGTAGTATTGCAGGTGCGACTTGTTATCCGGATGCGCCCGGCGAAACGTGGACAATTACACGTATCAGACTTGGTGGCGACGAAAAAACATTCGCGAAAGGCACAGTATCAGGCGATACATACGATCTTGACACTTCTGATGGATTTTTCGATAATGGCAAAATCAGGTTCAAGGTGCCGGAACAAAGAGGCACATATACAATTGTCGTACAAAACAACTCCCAAATCTCAGCTGCGCAAAACACAGCCGTACGGCGGTCATTCCGAATTGACAACATACCCGCTGGCCGTTATGAGGTCCGTGTAAAAGTGGCTGCTCGGTCTGCTGCTGTAACCTCAACCCGTGACAGTGTTAGGGTTTATTGGACTCAGTTATCGCACATTATATACGATGACCTATGCCGACCGAACAAGGTTTTAATTGGCATTAGGGCGCTGGCTACTGACCAACTAAATGGCAGCGACATAACTGTAACCTGGCAGCAACACAAAAATACCGTGTGGGTATGGAATCCGGCAACAGGCCAATACGAAGAAAAAAGCGCCCGTAATCCTGCATGGGTTTGCTATGACATGATCCACGGTGCGCGACGATTAAAAAATATAAACACTGGAGAATATGAGTTTGTTGTCGATAATGTACCAGCAAGCCAGATTGTTTATCAAGCCTTTGCCGATTGGGCCGCACACATTGACACGCTTGGTATTGAGTTTGAGCATATGTTTACTGACGCTACTGACTTGTGGACCGCTTTAAAAATCCCGGAAACCTTTGGCCGGGGTAAGGTCATTATGTTGGGTACTAAATTTAGCTGTATTTGTGACAAACCCAGCACGCCAGTACAGATGTTTACCGTAGGTAACATTATCCAAGGTTCCTTTAGCAAAGAGTTTTTAGGCCTTGCGGACAGGGCTAATGCAGTCGAGATTACATTCGTAAATCGTGACAAAGGCTATGAACGCGATTGCATTACCGTGTATGGCGACGATTACAATGAAGAGAATATGCTGCTTAATCCGACTCAAATCACTCTTGATGGCTGTACATCCTACCAGCAAGCTTATCAGTACGGTAAATACCTCTTACGCTGTAATAAACTGCTTTTGCGGACAGTTACATGGGATGCTGATGTTGACGCTATAGCCTGCCAAATTGGGGATCAGGTGCTAATACAACATGATGTACCGGAATGGGGTTTTGGCGGGAGAATATTAGATGCGTCATTAAATAGTCTTGTGGTTGACCGTGAAATAACTCTTGAACCAGGAAAAACCTATGAAGTTATGGTGCGGATGGCAGACGACAGCCTAGTAAAGAAAACAGTAGTGCAATCGACTACTGCTTTTTTATCGCCTGGATTCGTAATTGATATCCCTGGTGAAACAAACGAAACTACAGTAACAAGCACATTGTTTATCGACGGCACGTTCGATGAAATGCCGCAGAAATACGACTTGTACACGTTTGGCGAGATTAATAAGTCAGCTAAACCGTTTGTTATTGTTGATATTGAGCGGAAAGACGATTTGACGTTTACCTTAACCGGCATCGAGTATGTGCCTGCGGTTTACGAAGAATCACTGGATGCGCCGGTGATTGATTATACGTCCTATGACACAACTACGCCGGAGGTGACTAACTTAAATGTCGCCCAGGAAACGTATACTCAAAAAGACGGAACTGTAGTATCTGTAATACACTGCTCATGGACAATGCCGAAAAAAAGCGTCAGGGGAGCGATTGTATACTACCGTCCCGAAGGCAGCGAGGCATGGCAAAAATGGGATAGTCTGCAGGACAATTTTACAACTATTACTGGTGTTACGGCTTTGGAAACGTATCAGGTTAAGGTTTGCACGATAGGAGAACTTGGTACCGTCTCAAACGGCGTTATCGAGCCTATCTACATCACCGGCAAAGACCAACCGCCTTCTGACGTGCCTAACCTTACGGCAACCATTGACTCAACTGATAGAACCAAAATCCGTCTTTCCTGGACTGCTGTTGATGATGTTGACCTGGCTGGTTATCGTATTATGGAAGGCAATACTGTAATCGAACCGTGCTATCAAGGTGTAAGCTATATTTATACCGCTTCTGTTAGTAAGCAATATATTTTCAAAATTTACGCTGTAGATAACAGTGGTAACTTATCCGTAAATCCTGCCACCGCAACCTTAGATGTTGTTGTCGAACCTAATACCGTTACAGGATTTACAGGTACAATCCAGGAAACCGACAGAAGTAAAATTGTGTTCTCCTGGCAACCGAATAGTGAACAAGATATTTCTCATTACGAAATTCGCGAGGGAACCAATTGGAATACATCTACCGTTATTGCTTCGCAATTAAAGGCTACGACTTATACTCATCCTCTTACCAGCGAAGGGTATAAAACATTTTTAATAAAAGCAGTTAACCTTGCAGGCAAATACAGTGCTAATGCTAGTTCGTGCAGCTTACAAATAACCTTACGTCCTGACGCTCCAACAAACTTCCAAGCACAGCAGGAACCTAAAGACCGCTCGCTATTGAAACTTTCTTGGGACGCATCGTCTGGCAAAGATATTGCCGGGTATGAAATCCGCAAAGGGACAAATTGGGATACGG
>NZ_JBYKYF010000014.1:0-23389 GCF_057736855.1 Sporomusa sp. | reverse complement strand
TCCCGTCGTCGATCACGTCCAGGAATACGCAAGGATTAACGGTGCCATAGTCGATAAAGATATAGCGCCTGTAAGCCGTATTGTTTCTAAGGCCCGGTTCCATGTCTTCATCATCAAACAGTAGGTCATCTGACCAAGAGTCTTTATAAATTGCGCCCTGGGCCATAACCCATAAGCCAAGAATAAACCGTTGAAAGAACACGCCAGAATACATCGACTTGTACCTGGCTTTGGTTTCTTCATCCAGACTCGGGTTATCGTCCATGATGAAATGCAAGTGCAGCAGTTTTTTCTCTGCGGCCTTATCCAGCCAGTTGACTTTAAACCAGTGCATAGGTCCATCAGGGTTGCAGTTAAACCAGAACTTCGCACCAGTAACTGAACAGCGCCCAGTTCCCTGGTTGACGAATGACTCGGGCATCAGGGCTACTTCGTCGAAATAGATACCGGCAAGCGTTATACCTTGTATCAGATCCTGGCTGCGCTCATCCTTGCCGCCAAAGATGTAGAAATAGTTCACACGGTCTTTACGCCTGATTACAATGTGCTTTTCCGGGCCTGTTCGTACTTCCATGACAGCGTATCCTCGGGCTTTCAAGGCAGGTTTCAACCAACTCCACACATTGCGGTGAAAACTACCGATAGACTTACCACACATGCCGAAGTTTTGCCCGTCAAACTCCTGCATAGCCCAGAATACAAAAGAAAGAGCCATAGGCACCGTTTTACCGGCGCGAATCGCTCCATCTGCTATAATTCCGCTATAGTTCTTATATGGGCTGCCTGTCATCCACCATGTTAGTATCATGAGCTGCTTAATACTGAATGCAACAAACTGAATAGCAGCTTTGGCTTTTACCCGGACACGCTCCATTATGGACATGGCTTATCACCACCCCAGATATCCGGGACCTTGGCCTGCAAAGCTTCCAAGAATCCGTCATCCGGGATATCTTCACCGCCACCACCGGCTTTAGCTTCAAGGATCGCGAGCTTTTTGCGTTCGATTTCTAAGCGTTCACGCTCGAGTTCGCGTTTATCATTGAGTTCCGGGTTCATGCGTTTCATATCAAATAGCAATTTAATAGCAGCTATATTACCCATGTTACATTGCCGTAAAAGTGCCCTCCAGACATTAGGCAACTCCGCGCTAGTGTATTTATCTATCAGGCTATTCACGTATGAAATATATCGCTCATCCTTCATCCAGCGGTAGAAAGTACGTTCTGACAGTCCTGCCGCTTTTATCTTCTCAGTTTTTGTCCTCTTGTCTTCAGGATTAGCAAGCATTTCAGCCATCTGTGCCAAAGCTGGACTAGGTCGCCATTTTCTGCCGCTTTCTGCCACCTTTTTGCTTGTCTTTTTCCGCTTTTGCTTCTCCACTATCACCACCTGCCAATATGTCTGGTACATCATTGCCAAATGCATTCCAGCGCAATCCGTATTTGCTCAGTATGCACATGAAGTCTTCCACGTCGTGCGGTTCTATCCTAATCCCTTTAGGGCCGATACCGATATGCTTCAGCTCATGCAACATGAGTACCTTACGCTGATTCTCCGTCATGTAACTCATATTCGGCTCATAGAAGGTCACAATAAAGTCAAACGGTAAATAAGCCTTGTATGGGCCTGTAACCTTCCTGCAATCAGCAGCTGCGATTTTGCCGTCTTTCTTTTTGGATTCGTAACTCAATACATAACCAATGCGAATATCATAGCCCGGAATATAAGACAACTCCGGCATACCAGCGATAACCTTTTCGCCGAACTGCCGAAGTTCTTCTGATACTTCATACTCAATACTTCCGAGTTGCTTAGCATATTCCCGGATAAGCTCTGCTTTGGCCTCACGATCCTGTTCCTGGCCGATTTTATTTAATGCCTCAAGCGCACTGCAAGGCGTTTTTTCTTGCTTGCAGATCGTTAGGCGTGAACATTTATCGCATACGGGATTCATCGCAATACCCCGGTAACCCGGCTGGATCTATATTTACCGTTTTCCTTCCTACATCGCGGATTGAAAGTGTCCATCATCTGCCTGCCGATCTTAGGACTGTAATCCAAACACTGGTTGCCGTCTAACCTAATACGCCTGGCAATGCAGATTTCAATTCCGTGATGCTTGCAATCGGTTCTTACGCACTCAACCGTCGGCATGGTATCTCCTCCTAAAAATGGGCATAAAGAAAAGCCGTCCAGTTAAGAACGGCTTATTATTTCGCTTCTGCGTCAGGGCAGACTATACAATTATCTATAATATATCATTTTGTCAAATTACTGTCAAGTTTGCTTAAATAATTGATTATATAGCATTTGCGTAGTTTTTTTTTTATTTTCTCCTTTAGGACTCTTTCCCGATGGATCACTGCCGCCTTGAACATTAACACCGTCAGGAAGACTGCATGAACGATATTTTTGCTCTTGGTATTGCTGATTTTGCCAATACTCTACAAAACGCCCATCCCTATCCGGCCATGCTTCATTATCACATTCCGGGCACTTGAAGTAACCGTCCATGATTTGCATTGGTGTGATATTTCCTTTTGTGAGGCAAATATTACAAAGTACTTGTTTGGGCATGTTTATTCTCCTCTCGGATCAATCTTCTCGCCCCGTAGCGCCTGCCCTAACCACTTTGCATACTGCTGGGCTTTATCTATATCAGTCTGTGGACTGCCCTTAAAATTGGCGCGAAGACTATATTTAATCACGTTCCCTTTTAAAAACCCCCGAAACTCTTCGGGTGTTAAATACATCTGCATAATTTCAATTGGCTGAACTTCCGCCTGCTGGTAATGTGTCTGTGCTTTGGCTGTCCCATCAGTCATAACTATGCTACTCCTTTCTTGACTTTATCTATCCGCGCTTTAAGTGATTCCATCAAAGCCTCTTGCCCGGATGCTTTACGTTCTAACGCTTTTACAGCGTCTTCATCCATTGTCCCTTCGGCCACTAATCGCAATACAACGATTCGCCTTGTCTGGCCTTGGCGGTGCACCCTGGCATTGGCTTGCTGGTCTTCTTCCAGACTCCATATCTGGTCAAACCATACAACCGTCTGACAGCTGGACTCCTGAAGGTTAAGGCCATGACCAGCTGACTTAGGATGTAATAATAACAGAGGAATTTTATCGCTATTCCAATCAGCTATATCCTGATTACCTTCTCGGCCCTTACGAAGTATCCGGGCTTGTGGAAACCGCTCCTGTAATCGGCTAAGACTATGCTTGAAGTTGTAGAACACCATAACCGGTTTCCCGTTAGCCGCCTCTATAATATCCTCTAAGGCGTCCAGCTTGGCATTATGGATTAGCTTTACCCCCCGTTCTTCGTCGTAGACTGCCCCTGAAGCCATCTGTAGTAGCTTATTGCTTAATACCGCCGCCGTAGATGCTACCACATCCGCGTCCTGGTAGGGTAATAGCAGGTCACGCTCTAACTGCTTGTACAAGTCCCTTGCTTTGCTGTCTAGCTTGATTGGTATAGTACGATCTACCCGTTCAGGAAGCTCTAACCAATCTTTTGCTGACATGGATACCGCAATATCTGCTATCGCCTCATAAATCCGCTGTTCTGATTCTTTTTTCTGCTTCCAGTTGTAAATCACATGGCCACTACGCTCACCAGGTACAAAGTACCGATCCCGGTAGGCTGTTATGGTTTTGCCTAATCTTTGTCCCTGGTCTAATAAGTAAATCTGCGGCCATAGGTCAATTAAACCGTTTGGGGCTGGTGTACCAGTTAACCCAATTACCCTTTTTATCATTGGTCGTACTCTCCTAAGGGCTCGGAATCGCTTAGACTGGTGATTCTTAAAGCTTGATAGCTCGTCTATCACCACGGTATCAAAATCCCATTTGGTGCCTAACTCGCTAACCAGCCACTCAACATTCTCCCTGTTCGTAACGTAGATATCCGCGTTTGCCCTTAAAGCCCGTCGGCGCTGGTCAGCACTACCTAGTACTTTACTGATCCGCAGGTGCCTAAGGTGATCCCACTTATCAACTTCCCTTGCCCAGGTATCGTCGGCTACACGTAATGGTGCAATTACTAGCACTTTGCAGATTTCGAAGTAGTCATACAGCAATAAATCAATAGCTGTCAGAGTCGATACTGTTTTTCCTAAACCCATTTCCAAAAGTAGGGCTATATAAGGCGTGTCCAGTATGCGCTGTGTGGCATATTTCTGATACTGGTGTGGGATGTATTTCATTAGGCATCACCTCCCTTGCACTCAACTATAAACTTCTCAATGTCCGCCAGCGAGTCAATTTTATAAACCTTATGCCCCAATTTCCGAAGGTCTTCAGCCCATTTCTTTTGCAATGGTTCTAATGGTTGCCCTGGCGCTTTCATCTCGACGAATACCGTTTTACCACCTGGAAGAATCACGATCCGGTCTGGTACGCCTCTGCTACCCGGTGATACCCATTTAGGTGCTTTACCGCCAATTTGTTTTACAGCCTCAACTAGCTTTCGCTCTAAAAATGATTCACGTATTTTATACAACTCCTCTCAAAAGGACAGACAACTTACGCGCGCGCGTATTGAGCGTATATGTGCGGTTAGCATAGGAATTTTATATACCTGTATTTCCATGTCCCTTATGCTAATTTACTTTTATCTTTAATATAGAAAAATACTGTCCCATCTGTCCCATTACTTTTAAAGCCTTATAGTTATTGGGTTTACACAAGGTCAGTACTTAATTTTTGTCTGTCCTTAATCTGTCCCATTAGACCATTGCCCAGGACAGATAGGACAGATAAAAATATTACTGTCCATAGGCTACTGTCCTACTTTTTCAAAAACGGTTTGTTTTCCGTAGATAGGCAAACGCATTCTTCCCGCGCGTTCTTTCCATCCAGGAATGCGACGTAAAATATCGCAAATCTCCCTTCCTTCCCAGGGACGCATAGAACCTTTCTTATTGCCCAGACATTCTGTCCAGATTTGGGCAGCACACACACGAGTACGATATCTTTTTTCACCTGGATTACTGTCCCACTCATCCTCAATTGGTGACTCCAACCATTCCTGAATAAGCCCCTCTCTGGGATCTAGTTCCATATGCATAGCTTGTTGCCTTGTTGCTTCTTCGCGCGATTCGCTGTCCAGCGTCAAGGATTCCCCCGCCTTAAACCAGGTCATAACCTCCGCCCATATTTGACCTACTATATCATCAGTTAAATGTTCCCAATGGCTTAATTCAGCTTTTTCCGGGTGAACTTCAACAGGCCAAAAACGCCGGTTGCCGGTGGCATCTCGCAAAAAGTCCCTTGTATTCGTGGTGCCAAAGAATACGCACTTCCGAGGAAACTCAGACACCTGGCGGTCATACGCCACTCTATAGCGGTCCTCTGTTTTGGATAAAAAGGCTTTTACCTCCTCCACTTCAGACCGCTTCATGGCCGATAGCTCACCAATTTCAAATATCCATCCAGACTGTAAATGCTCTCCTGCTTCTTTGTTTTCAAATGTCCGAAGACTATCCGAAAACCACTCACGTCCTAGCTTGGCTAACAAGCTACTTTTTCCAGCCCCCTGCGGGCCAATCAGTACCAGCATTTCATCAAACTTGCATCCTGGCATATAAAGCCGTTTAACGGCAGCCAATAGCATCTTACGGGTCACCTGACGTACATAATGGGTATCATTAGCTCCCAGATAGGTAATAAAAATCCGTTCTGCCCGTTCTTCGCCGTCCCATGTGAAGCTTTCTAAATAGGCCTTAATCGGGTGAAATGTGTTCCTATGAACCACTTCCGTAAAAGCGTTCTGAATGGCTTTTGCCGAATTAAAATTATACTTTTTTGAAAACCAATGCTGCAGCCTTTTATCATCTGCCCCAAGCCAAGGCTCATAACTTTTATGCGGTCTTTCCCTTTCGCGCCAAGGTAGGGCTTTTTGAATTACTTCAGAATTGCCGAAAGCGTCGTATGCCAATACGCCCTTCCATACGCCATTGGATAAAATAAGCTCAATATTGGCCGCCGTCGGTAGTGGCTGACCAGTCTTAACGTCAACCTCTAATTTATCCTGCCACGCGTCATCCTCCTCGTCATCAGAGGCAAACTCTTCCGATAACTCTGCCAACCGCTCCCGCTTTACCTTTTTATCATTGGCAGCAAAGGACATCATAGCTATATAGCTGGGCAACTTAGATACGTTGGTTTTTTCACTTGCCCGGTCATCCATCTTGCCGAATTTGTGAATGCGGACTAAATCAAAGGCGTTAACCTCTCTACCACTGCATGGGTCGCTTTCGTGGTGAGAGTAGGCGAAAGTGTCCTCATCATAGACTACAAGTCCACCATAACTGGATGCACCTACATAGGTATACCTGTTATTACTTCCGGCAACTGGCTCGTACACTTCCGGCAAAAATTCCTCGATAGCCTCACTGATTGTATAGCAGCGACAGAATGCGCCTACAATACCCTGCTTTGATCTTGGGTCTTCCATTCGTTTGGCTGATCGCTGTTTAACTGTATCTCCCTCATGACGCGGCCACTGCAAGGGATCCCGCCAGTTGTCGTATTCGGCCAGTATCTTTTTAACGTTAACTGGTTCTCCTTCGCCGATTTCTAGTACAGGCTCAGCATCTATTGAGCAGCTGGGCAAATACATCAGCCGGTGTACGTCGAAAGTGGTCTTGTCAAAGTACTCCATGCCAATCTGCTCGGCCAGTTTCCGGCTAACAGCAGCGTATTCGTCAGGGCTCATGGGCTTGTCTGCTGGTAAAACTAGGCGGTATTTTGGCTTATTTGGCCTATGGCTGTGCGTGGAATATATGGCGTAGGCGTTACCACCTAAAACAAGCTCTACAGTAAATATAAAATTCTTATCTGCATGGTCAGCGTCCAAGGTAATAAGACTACGAGTGTCGATGTTTTCCTTTTTGCGTCGGCCACCCCGGACAAGCCCGCCGACGAAGGCAGGCCCGTCCTTGATTTTATGTCGTGCGATGTTATCCATTAGATCATACTGTGCTACTGTTTCCGATGTCCGGCGCACTTTACGCAAGCGACCAACAAATTCTTCCCAAGTGAGATATTCCGGCTTCCAGTTTGTATCGGCACGGTGTTTACCAAAGCTGATATCAAGTTCCATAGCACAGTACCCCATATTCCCACCAGCAAAGATTCGGATTAGGCTGTACATTGGCCGGCCATATCCTCGGTTCTCCGGTTAGACCTTCTTTCTCCAACCGGTCAAATATATGCTGTGCGGCTTCCTGTATTGTTGACGCAAATACTCTCCCTGTGATGTACTTCATACTCGCATCACCTCTCTTGTTAACAAACGGCAACGGCTTCATCCTGACTGCTTACAGCAATGTCCGTAGTTTTAATTTCGAGTCCAGTTTCTTTTGCCCAGGCTACGACTTCTGCGTTTAACTTGGTGTCATTGGCAACCGGCTTGTTTCTATCAATCTTTGCTTGTACCAAATTCCGTCCTTGTATTTCCAAACAAGCTGCCAGTCGGCCATTATCATCGGAAACTAGAACAATCCACTTCGAGTTATCTTTCATTGCATGGCCATACGAAGCCACGCAATTATGAAGTTCCTCGCCAGCTTCGAGCAATTCAATTGACTCTTTCGGCAAGAAAAACTTTAACCGATTTGTCTGCATCGATAAACGTTTAACAATATGATCGGGAACGTTGAATTTGAGGTTTTTATGTTTTTGGCGCAGGTGTCTTTTTGCCATCCAATCGTGTAAATCTCGTATCCGGACGTTTTCCTCAAGGATGGCTTTACGGTTCTGCTCATTAAGCTGCTGATGCAGCCGGATACAATCTCTAAGATTGATTACCTCTGCTAACTCAACGATCTGAATCAACCCTGCTTCACCGTAGATAGGCAGCATGCTTTTGAGGAATTCAAACAGTTCTTTACGATCATAACGATTTGCCGGTGTCTTCTCTCTTATTGCCGCATGTAGGTTTATCGCATGATCATAATTACAGCATAGATCAAATGCCATACTCACTTCTTCAATTTCGAAAATGTTTTGCGATACTGCTCGACGTACAGCTGCTTTATTCGGAAGATTTTTAACAGTGATTAAGGCTGTTGTTGTGTCCAGTTTCTTTCTCGTCAGGCTTAGAACGTCAGTAACCCATTCAGCGTTAACAATCATATGGGTAGACCATAATTCTTTAATATATCCTAGCGGTTGGCGATATTCGCCAGGTAGATTCGGAGCATCTGGCATTGCGAGTCTGTATGCTATATTAAATATTGGTAACAAAAACAACCCATGACGTTGGCCAGAACTTACGTACATAGATTTTACTTTATAGCGCAACTGTTTCTCTAACATACCGTGGATCGATTCTCGCAAATCCCTCAGAATACGGGTTAGTTCCCTTTTTTGATTAATGTTCGCTAAGCTATTAGGCTGAAAAAATCTAAAAATGCTTTTTGAAAACAAGTCCAGTTCAAAAGGATTACCAATTTCTATACATTCTGTTTCATCTTTACCGTTTTCGAACCTGGAGAAAGTTGCAATCTGCTTTGCAATGTCAAAACGAAAAATTTCTTTGTACTTTCCACCATGAACACAAAAGACATTGTCAAACTTGACCGTGTCACAATACAGTTCGAATAGGGCCAGATTTTTGTACGTTTTTAAAGTCAACCGAGTCTTATATGGAGCTTTTTCTCCAAGTCTAATATAGGCCACATGTGGCCCGTGCACAGTGCCACAATACGGGCAATGGAAGTACTTGCCCCGTTCGTACCAGCTCATAGAATTAGGAATTTTACCCCAAGCTGCTGCAAAAGCCTGGTCGCATTCCTCACAAAAATACTGGTACTGATGTAAGCCGTTATCTAAATAATTCATATCATGTGCATAGGCTGTAAACATTTTAGGAATGTTTATGGAAGCTACCAACATGATTGGTTCCTCCTACTTTAAAAGATCTTCAAATTCGCTGTCATCGATTTCCTCTACTCCAGGATTTGCTTGTGATTTTTTACTTGATTTGCTTTTACCCTCGGAGATGCTTGAAGACGGTTTCGAAGAAGATTTAGAAACAGTCTCTTTTTGTTCAGGATTTTTCTCATTTTTATAATGGGATGCAAGCTTAATAGTTGCTTCACATGCACTTTTCATTGTACTAATATAGTTTTTTAATTGCGCCATCTCATCGATATTGAGGGCGCTTGTTTGCTGTTTTTCATCGTGCGCAATAATTTCTTCAATTTCTTTTAAAGCACCGATATTCTGTCTCATAAAATTTATTACTTTTTCACCTTGCATCGTTATCAGTCCTTCTGATAGAATTTACATTCAAATGCGGCAGCCGATAATGGCAACCCAGGCGCCCAATCAATGGGCTGTCCCATTACTGAGGTTACATGTTTAATTGAACCAGTGCCTATAGGAACATCCAGGACAACCTCGTCATGCACGTGCATTGCAATTTTATAGCCTTCAGCGTCAAGCCGCATCAGACTAACTGCTAAACAATCACGGGCAATAGCTTGTACCAGATTTTCCACTAATCTGCCGCCATAAGTTCGCTGAGGCATCCACTTTTTCTTTACCTGATCCATACCATCGAACACAATACCGTCTTTCCCAAAATTCGGATCAGGTTTTACTCTTGCATTTACATACGCCAGGCTGCGACCACTCGGCAAATCCGCGAAAAGTATCCCAGCCTCGTAGCGATACTGTACACCATGTGCCAATTTAACAGTGGTTTTCCCCCTCACTGCCTCAACAGCCGCATTCTCGGCAGCGTACCACAACTTTACAATATTGGGATTGGCCTTTCGCCATTGCTTGATAATCCCCGGCAACTCATCTTCCGGTATACCGCTTTTCAGAGCGCCCATGGCGATGAGTGCAGCTGGGCCCCCTTGATAACCGCAGGCTAAAACTGCTACTTTGCCTTTAGCCCTCAGCGCATAGTTTTCATGTCCTTTGACTATGGTTTCTATTGGTACATGAAACATTTGAGCGGCAGTGGCCTCATAGATTTTGCCATGTCCTTTAAATACGTCCAATACCCACTGCTCATCTGCTAACCAGGCGATTACGCGCGCTTCAATCGCGCTAAAGTCGGATACGATGAAACGACAGCCCGGCGAAGGTATTAACGCAGTACGGATAAGCTGCGACAGGATAAATGGCGGCGAACCGTATATTATTTCTAAGAGTTCAAAGTCACCGGAATGGAGAATTTCCCGCGCTCTACCAATATCCTCAATCTTGTTTTGCGGTAGATTCTGTGGCTGAAAGATACGCCCGGCCCAGCGCCAAGTACGGTTCGCACCGCAAAATTGAAATACTCCCCGGATACGATCGTCGGCACAAACACTACGCTCCATGGCTTTGTATTTATCGACGCTGGTTTTTGACATTTCCTGGCGCAATTCCAACACCCGCTTTATCTGTTCATTCGGCGCGGCATCTAGCAGTGCTGGCATTTGATCTTTGGACAGACCGTCAGGTGTTTCTATTCCCTGCTCCGCTAACCACTCTTTAAGCTGGGTTAAACTATTGGGATTGTCCAGACCGGTTAATTCCTGCGATTCTTTAATCAAACGCTCTCCATATTGGTCATCGCACAGGATTGCCTGCTTTGCCAGCACCCGATCCAGCCGGACGCCAAAATCATTAATGCGCTGATCCAGCGCCCAAAGTTCCCATTCATGGTCAGGAACTGGAAAACGTGATATTTTGCGGCGAATCTCTCTCTCTACTACTACGTCCTGACGGCAGTATTCGATGAACTCAGCCCACTTTTCCGGGTCATGATGTGGGTAATTCCGTGTTCTTTGTCCGTTTGACTTCGTTGGCTTGCAGGGTACAGAGAAGTATTTAATCAAATTTTTACCCCTGATGTCCTTTTGTGCTGATAGTTTCAATACTTCAGCCACTCCAGCCAAGTTACCAGGTAATCCAAGAGTCAGGGCATGCACAGATGTACACTTCCACTGCCGTGGATCACAGGTGATATTAAAATACTTGGCAATACAAGTTCTTTCAAAGTTAGCGTTATAGGCGGTCTTCGTGACAGCTGGATTAACCAGGTCTTGCATAACTTTTTCCGGTACATCTTCAAAGGCCATTAAGTCAATTATCTGAACCGGTTCATCATCGTAGGCGTAAGCAAATAGAAGAATCTCAAAATCAGGCGCTTCTACATATCGGTATACGCCGCAGGTAGTCAAATCAACACTGGAATAGGTTTCAATATCAATTTGCAAAATCATAAGCAATACTCCTAGAATTAGGGGGACTCTGTAGAGTCCCCTTAGTTCATAAAATCATCATCGTCGCCAAAATCATCATCAAAATCCACATTGGCGAAGTCATCTTGCACACTAGAGCGCCCGCCCAGGAACTCCCCATCTTGGACTTTTACGATACTATTAAGGCCAGCGGCAATGCCTTTATTGCCTTTTTTATCAAATGGGTAGAAGTTAATACTTGCCCTTGCATAGCATCCAGAGTAAACTTCGGTCGAATCAGTAATCTCCTGGAATTTCATTTTACCGTCTGCACCTTTGCCAATTGGTTTTACAATTTCAGGCTTTGTATTACTTTTGGCGTTGATATAGTAGTGACCAGCAAATTCCGGGTACTTATCGAGGTCTTTTTCTGTATCACCATCATGCAAAGGAAGATCCAGCGAAGGTGGTATTTTTCCTCCCCATTTCTTGCTCTTGCCGTTTTCCTTGGCGGCGTCTACTGCGGCTTTTATCTTTTTGAGTGTGTCTTTATCGTTCTTAGGAATCATCAGTACTGCAGAGTATTTTTCATCACTACCGTCAATAGATGACGGGGTGAACAAAGAAACAAATGATAAACGTACTTTTCCGGTAATCACTTTTGTGGTTTGATTGTCTTGTGTCATAGTAAATCCTCCAATTCAATATCAGCGAAGTCACTTTCAACGCTGTTTAATTTTGGTCTACGATCCGTTTCCGGAACTAGCGCCGGTTTACCTGGTGGTTTAATAATCAGGTCTTTGAGTACTGAGGCAATTGTTTTCTTACCAAATTTCTTTTCTAAAGCACTAATACCAAGCAATTCCTGTGGCTTCAGTATTTGATCTAGGGAAAACTCTGCAGCGAGTAATGCATTCTTAGCTGCTTCAATATCCTTAATAACCCGGTCACTTTTCCCTTCAACGAGTTTCCATTGCGGTATAGTTACTCCGGCCAACGCCTGGTCATAAGCAAAATCCTTGACATCCTTTGCCCAGGTTTGTAGCTGATCGGCAATAAACAAAATTGCACCGATTTCATCAATGTTAAGTAAAGCGGGGTCTTTAAACTCGTACGATAATGCCTCCATATTTTGGTCAGCCCTGGCTCGACACTGAGCCTTAGCCCTGCACCATTTGCAATGATCTCCTGGTGTAAAGTCACCTTTACCAGCAAAAGCAAGTTCAGCAGCAGGCTTGACCACGCCATCCGCCCAATTCAGTAGCTCACTGATTGACAGTACTTCAGTACTCACGTTATCCCTGCGCGGCTGCATGATGGTCATGCGTACTTCGTTAATGTCGTATAGGTAGTTGTACTCGTTCCAAGCTCCCAGGGCATACAGTCGTATCTGAGGATTTCCCTCAGCGCTAACGGGTACACCTTGGCCATATTTAAGGTCAATAACCTCTAATACACCCTCTGATATAATCACTACGTCGCAAGTACCGAATGACTCCGGTACCCATTCGCTGAGGTCTATATGTTCTTCAAGCAATATTTGGGCATCTGCTGACCGGGATTTTGCTTCCATAAAACGCTCTGCAACCTGTTCAACATATTCCTGGACGATATTTTCCATTTCGGAATTATAGTACTGGTTCTGCTTTACTTGCTCCAGTTCTTTATCCAGTTCATCCCGCTTACTGGAGTTGCAGACTGTTAGGTTACGTCGAAGTTTAATTTCCGCAAGCTTATGCGCCGTTGTTCCTTCGTCGGCATAGCTACTGCCTTTGTCTGGCATCTTCTCTGTTAGCCGGGCGCTAGGTGGACAATTAATCCACCTAGCTGCCCCTGATGCACTAAGTAACGCATGCGCCATTATAGATCCCTCAAGGCAGCAAGGAATGCAGCACGTTTGTCTTCAGGAATAGCGGATATCGACGAACTTTCAAACTCAGATAACAGCTTTTTGATGGCAGCTTTACCTTCAGGAGTCTTGCCTTTCTCGACTGCAGCTTCCTTAATTTCAGTAACGCTAGGGATTTCTGCAGTTTCTTCTGCGGGTGGAGTGGTGTCAGCATCATTATTCTGGGTTGTATCGGTTGTTTGCTCGAGTTCAGGGTTTTTTGGAGTAGTTGGTTTGTTACTACGGGGCGAGGTGTTTTTCTTAGGTTCCGCATCTCCCTGTTTAGCTGAGGTATGTACTACGCCGGCAGCGGCAAGCTCCTTAATAGCAGCTAAAATCTCTTCAGGTGATCCGGCTTCAATATTCAAACTAATATTCATGATAAAATCCTCCTTTTATTTAAGCCGAGTTTTGGGCATTCGTCTGGGATGCAAAAATGACGGTGTGAGCATTTATCACAGGACATTTTTTTTTCACCATGCATAATTTTTAGGGAATACGCATACTCTATAATGGGAAGGTATGCGCTTAACACGGGACAAAATAACTTCTAACCGTTTACACTTAAGGCAAATAAAGCCCATGCCTTTAGGGAAGAACTTCCTACCAGAAGTCAATCGCCGGCCGCAATCCTTACAACGGATGTGCCGGGTACGTCTTTTCATTTGACACCTACCTTCTTTTTGATGTAATATGAAGCTGAGAATTTTTTGTTTTGTCCGCTCTCTATTGGGCGGCTTTTTCTTTTTCGGCTGCTAAACGCTCTAAGTCCTCAATACTGAAATGTTGTCGTACGAGTGATCTACAATGTAAATCGCCGTCACAGAGTAAACCGATCAAAGTTTCATGCATGTGCTTGTTCACCTCCTTTCATTGAATACTGCCCAAGGCTTGCCGCCGCGTAACTGAATCGCGAAGTCCATCCGCTTAACTGCCTCCTCTGCACTGGCCAACGTTGGATAGACTAAATCTGAACCATGAGAGCGGCAGTGAACTACCAGACTGCAGGCCATGTTGGTAATCGGCTCAAGGCGGTAGTCAGAACCAGTGGCGATGATCTGAAAGTTGGCCATGTGATTTCCTCCCATCATTTTTATTCGCGCCGCTTACACGCGGCGTTTTTCTTTGGTGCGGACATTAGCCAGTTGCCAAAACTCCCGCGATTTTCTGGATATCGCCCCGGCGCAGACCAGAACAGCCAATGCCAGCGCGATAAGAACGCAATCCAACTTGCTCACCGCCTTTCCCTGTTACATCATTTATGATACATTGCATTGCGAATTACCATCTTTCGTAACACCTACATACTCGTAGAACAATTTAGGCGAGATGTAGTAATTCCATCTGGTATGTACTTTAACTGCTGTTCCGAATGGTAATAGTCCTCGTTGTATCCCAATCCTCACAAACTGCTGGCTTTTGCCCATAATTTCAGCGGCTTGCTTGATGGTGATGTTTTGTGCCATGGTTTTCACCTCACTTTGCTGATTTACAGGAAATTAATGGAGATTGTCGAAGTTCGCTTTAAAGGAGGTCGATGTTAGTGTTTTGGTTAAATACTGAAGACAATGGTAAAATTGAAAGAGCTTCTATGTGCAAAGTCTTGTCAGTTGATAAAGAAAAGCAATCTGGCCAAATAAATGACTATTGTGTTACTCTAGAAAATTGTACTTGTAGAGATTTCTTAATACATAAACAGCCTTGTAAGCATATGTTTCGACTCGCACATGAACTTGGATTAATTTCTTTAACTATCAAAGCACCTGCACTATCTAAAGATGATGCAATTAAATTAGTCACCCAAGAACTTACTAATACAGAACGTGAATTACTGTACCATCTTTTATATTGGTGCTTGTATCGTGGTAAATGTTACGTAATATCAAAAGGCAATCAAAATATTACCAACCTTTTAAAGCACTCCTTAATTACTGAAGGATTTCACTTAGACTCTTTTGCTGAGCAAATAAACAAAAAATACTTAGTTGAAACTATAACTAGCTACTCTCTTCCAATAAAGAAAAACATTAAAAAGATAGATATGCTACGTTTTATAGCTGATAAGCACCCAGATGTACTAAATAAGATTAAAAATGATTTTTACATTGTCGTTCCATCTAAACAGTTTATGCCCCGAGCTAGAATAATTTACAATTTGCTCTGCAAAGAGTTTCGCGTCAATGACACAATATTTGAGTAATTTTCTTTTCGCCGTCACTATTAGCAGTAGTGGCGACTTCTTTTTACTTATCCACATCATCACCCTGTTTTCTGTGTGTCTATATATCTACTTTAGGTAGAGTTATTGGAGAAAAAAATTTGGTCGTAAGAAATATTAACTATTTCTGCAATTTTCTTTGCCTGCTCAATAGTAGCTAAATTAGGATTTTGCTCTATTTTTCTATATGTTTGAACGTGAATTCCCAGCTTTCTTGCCACATCTGACTGTCTTAATCCATGAATAAGTCGTGCTTGCTTTATTGTAAAGACCATAATCTTTTGCTCCTTTCTTTAAGTTTGTACTTTTATAATAATCTACTAAAAGTAGAATGTCAACACCTAAAAGTAGATTTTTTAAGATAGCATGTTGATTTTTTTCTACTTTTAGTATACTATTGTAATAAATCAATACTTTAAGTAAAAAGGTGGATATTATGGCTATTGGTGATAATATAAAAAAACTTAGAGAAATCCATGATCTATCTCAAAAAGATTTAGCATTAATTGCTGGAGTAACAGATAAGGCTGTTTCAACTTGGGAAAAAGGGATAAAAGAACCTCGCATGGGCACCATTCAAAAAATAGCTGACCACTTTGGATTACAAAAAAGTAATATTATTGAAGATGATGGCTTAGACCAAATCTACCAAATGCATGACAAAAGTAAAATAATAAAGAACTTTCAAAATCAACTAAATAATCCCCTCCCGCCCCTCACCCCCAAAGACGAACGTGAAATCGCCAAAGACCTTGAAGCCATGCTAAACGCTCTCGACGACAAATCCGGTATGGCTGCCTATAACGACCCTGAAGACGAAGAAGATCGGGAACTATTAAGAGCAAGTTTGGAATATTCCATGAGGCTGGCTAAACAACTTGCAAAGAAAAAATTCACTCCGAAAAAATATCGCAAGGAGTGAAATTTCCGTGGATATCAAAAAAACTGTTGATAAGCTTATCCGAACACACAATACTAACAATCCTTTTACCCTTGCTGATTATTTGGGCGTGGTCATCATATATTCAGATATGAAAAGTACTCTTGGCTTTTTTAACAAATATAAACGTAGCAAATTCATCCATCTAAACAATAACATATCTGCAAGATTAAAAACTTTTGTATGCGCTCATGAACTTGGACATGTCATCCTTCACCCGGATGTTAACACGCCTTTTTTAAAGCGTCATACTTTACAATCGACGGATCGAATTGAACGTGAAGCAAATTCATTTGCGATAGAACTGCTCATGCCAGATACTTTGTTAAAAGAAACAGAATGCAGTATCTACCGCATGGCCGCGGCATTAGGAATTCCAGAGAAATTGGCAGATTTAAAAAAGATCGGCTACTAAAATAATGTTTACCAAAAAATCGTGCTACCATAAAAAAAAAGACCGCCCAGTGCGCCAACACCAGGCAGTCTTGTGTACCAACAACCAAAATATGGTCAATCGGCACCTGCAATAATATTATACCTGATTGACCTCTTGAAAACCACTTATTTTAAGGAGGTCTATTTTTTATGCACTTATTTAATTTTTGGTCTGAGGAGGCGACAATATGAAGCTTCCTAATGGTTATGGCTCAGTATATAAACTTAAGGGTAAGCGCCGCAAACCCTGGGTAGCCCGCAAAACAATTGGCTGGAAGGAAAATGCGCAGCCTATTTATGAATACCTTGGCTACTATGAAAAAAGGGAATTAGCACTCAAAGCGCTCACAGAATATAACTTAGATCCTTACGATCTAGCAAACCGCCAATTAACTTTTGCGGAAATTTACGACCTTTGGGTAAAACAGAAGTATACCGACAAGGGTAAAAAAGTTAAGAATGGCTACGCGGCAGCTTATAAAGCCTGTAGCGAATTGCATGAAATGGTTTTTACAGATATCCGTACAGCCCACATGCAAAAGGCGCTTAATGAATGGGAAATTGGATACGCTTCCAAAAAGAACATGCGAATCTTATTTGGACAGCTTTTTGATTTTGCTATGCAGAATGACATAGTAAAAAAAGACTATGCAGAATATATAACTTTGGAAATGCCAGAGGAAGAAGGTGAGCAAAAGCATAAACCGTTTACAGCTGAAGAGTTGGCTACCCTTTGGGAAAATTCTGCAGATAAAGCAGCGCAGATAGTTCTTATATACTGTTATTCAGGGATGCGGCCTACCGAATTTATCCGAATCAAAACAGCAGATGTATTTCTTGCTGAACGTTATATGATAGGTGGTATAAAAACCAAGAATAGCAAGAATCGGGCGATACCTATTGCTGAAAAAATATATAAATTCATTGAAGCCATGTATAATCCTGATAATGAATACCTACTAACCGATTATGATGGTCCACTCACTTATGATAGGCTTAATTGGAGGTACTGGAAACCGCTTATGGAAAAATTAGATATGGATCACTTACCACACGATGGGCGGCACACCTGCGCTACGCTACTTGATAATGCCGGAGCAAACAAAACTGTAATTAAAAAAATTCTAGGCCATGCTGGTCACGGTATGACTGAAAAAGTCTACACTCACAAGACAATACAGCAGCTGGTAGATGCTATAAATCTTATTTAATTTGTCACTAATTTGTCACTAGCTTGTCACTAACGATTAAATTTTTACCCGTTTTTAGCCATTCTTAAACGCAAGAAAACCCGCGAGATAGTGGAATCTCGCGGGTTTCGCATTTCGTGAATATTAACGTTTGGAGAACTGGGATGCTTTACGCGCTTTTTTGAGGCCGTATTTACGACGTTCTTTTTCGCGTGGGTCACGAGTTAAGAGACCAGCCTTTTTCAATGGAAGACGGAATTCGCCATCAACCTTTAACAGTGCGCGGGCAATACCATGACGAACTGCACCAGCTTGACCGGATACACCACCGCCGTGAACTTTAGCCAACACATCATATTTACCAAGAGTATCAGTAATGTTCAGAGGTTGAGTAACGATAAGTTCAAGAGTTTTTAACCCAAAATATTCATTCAGCGGACGCTGATTTACGATAATTTTGCCTTCTCCCGGAACCAGACGAACTCTGGCAACCGAGGTTTTTCTGCGGCCTGTGCCGTAGTAAGTAACCAATGCCATATATATGTTCCTCCTTTCCGGTACTACCTAATATTAAGTTCCAGCACTTCCGGCTTTTGGGCGGAATGCGGATGGTTAGGTCCTGCATATACATTCAGTTTACGATACATTTGACGTCCAAGTCTGTTCTTCGGAAGCATACCTTTAACAGCCAGCTCAACTACCCGTTCAGGTTTGGTTTCCAGCATTTTGGCGGCAGTAGTAAAGGTTGTTCCGCCCGGATATCCGGAATGACGGAAATAGGTTTTTTGCTGAAGTTTTTTACCAGTCAATACAACTTTGTCGGCGTTAATTACGATTACATGGTCGCCGGTATCAACATGGGGAGTATAAGTCGGTTTATTTTTACCGCGAAGAATTTTCGCGACTTCAACGGCCAATCTACCAAGGGTCTGACCCTTAGCATCCACGACATACCATTTACGCTGGATGTTGGCCGGATTTGCCATATAAGTTTTCATTGTCTATCCTCCTCATAAAAGCTAAAGGACTATGTCGAAATCATAAATTAAAGTTTTGATTGTTAACCTTGAATTCCGGGGCTAATGGAATACATGGCAAAAATCTCATAACGCTATTGTAATAAATTAGCGGATTGATGTCAAGGGTTATGCCTTGGCAGAGAAAAATTATTTTGGACTAGTATCGCATCCGTTTTGCCACGCTTAGTAATATTTTGCGTGCAACATAGGCTAGTATTTAACTTCTATTAAGTACAAACCTTGCGGAGGAGCAGTAATGCCTGCAGCGCGACGGTCACGTCCAGCCAATATCTTGGCAAAATCATCAGGAGTTTTACGATATAACCCGACATCGACTAATGTTCCTACTAAGTTACGCACCATATGATATAAAAAACCTGTACCCCAAAATTCAATTTCGATAATGGAATTATCAACCTCACGGCAAGTTGCTGTAATAATGGTACGGACAGGATTTACCGGTGCACCCCCGGATGCCCGAAAAGCGGAAAAGTCGTGAGTTCCGACAACCATTTGGGCGGTTTCATGCATGAGTGCGACATCCAGCTTGTTGGAAATATGCCATGCATAATTACGCTCAAACGGATTAGGTAGATTTGTGTTTAAAATCCGGTAGCGATAAATTTTTCCTTTGGCTGAATAGCGCGCATGAAACTCCGTGCTTTCTTCACTGGCATCAATAACAGCAATATCAGGAGGCAACAACCCTTTAGCCGCCACTACAATGCGTTCAGTCGGTATGCTGCCCTGGGTATAAAAGTTGACAACCTGACCGTATGCATGCACTCCGGTGTCAGTGCGGGCTGAACCACAAAGTTTTAGCGGATGACCAAAAAGCTTTGCAAGCCGTTCTTCTACCAGTTGTTGGATAGTGACAGCGTTGGCTTGCCGCTGAAAGCCATGATAGGCAGTACCATCATAGGCAAGGATAAGTTTAATGTTTCTCATAGATCTACTTTATATGCTGTACAGCAAGTAAAATTACCGGCAAAACTGCCAGCAGAATTGCTGCAAACATATCCCTGGTGCTTAGTTTTAATTCTTTCATCCTGGTGCGGTTTTCACCACCGCGATAGCATCTGGCCTCCATAGCCACAGCCAGATCATCAGCCCGGCGAAAAGCACTGATAAACAGCGGTACTAATAGTGGCACCATATTTTTAGCCCGCTTCAAAAGATTACCTGAAGCAAAATCTGCGCCACGAGCCATCTGTGCTTTCATAATCCGATCAGTCTCTTCCAGTAATGTCGGGATAAAGCGCAAGGCAATTGTCATCATCATGGCCAGCTCATGAGCCGGTACGCCCAAACGCCGGAAAGGGTTAAGCAAGCGCTCAATACCATCGGTTAAGGCAATCGGTGAGGTAGTAAAGGTTAGCAAAGAGGATACCGCAATTAAAAGAACCAGTCGTAGCGACATGAGAATTCCCATACGTGCCCCTTCCTGGGTAACGGTTAGCGGTCCTACGTTACCGATCACGGTACCAGGTGTGCTAAAAATATGAATCGCCAGTGTCAGCACAATAATAATCCATAACGGTTTGATGGATTTGAGAACTAAGCGGAAAGGAATAGCTGAGATGTAGATTGTCATCACCGCAAAGACGATAAGAATTGCGTATGCCAGATAATCCTCCGCCAAAAAAATGGAGCAAATATAAAGAAGAATTCCCAGGATTTTTGTACGGGGATCTAACAAGTGAATGGGTGAATTTCCTGGGAAGTATTGTCCCAGTGTGATGTCATTTAGCATGTGTCCGCCCCCTAATGGCTTTAGAGATTTCCTGAGCTGCAGTTTCGGCCGTCAGAGCGGTATTACTAATCGGTAAACCTTTGGCTTGGAGTTTGTCAATCAGTGCAGTTATTGGTGGCACGTCAAGCCCTGCCTCTCTTAATTCCTTCCGACCATTAGCAAAGATATCTCCTGGCACCCCGTCAAGCGTAATCTGGCCGCCATTCATCACCAGCACACGATTGGCAAATCGAGCAACATCTTCCATGTTATGGGATACTAAGATAACAGTAATATCGCGTTGTTGGTGAAGCTTAACAATTTGGCCAAATATCTCGTCACGCCCACGGGGATCAAGTCCAGCGGCCGGTTCGTCCAGCACAAGATAAGCAGGTTCCAAGGCAATAACACCCGCGATAGCTACCCGGCGCATTTGACCGCCACTGAGATTAAATGGGGAACGGTCCTTAAAGGTCTCAAAATCCAGACCGACAAATTCCATAGCCTGGCGTACGCGGCTTTCGATTTGGTCTTCCGGTACACCTAAGTTTCTGGGCCCAAAAGCAATGTCCTGATAAATAGTTTCTTCAAATAATTGATGCTCGGGATATTGAAATACCATACCCACCCGCCGTCTGGCATCGCGTGCTGCCTGACTCTTGTCATGTAAGTTAATGCCATCCACCCGCACATGGCCAGAGGTAGGAGCAAGCAGTCCGTTCATATGCTGTACAAGTGTAGATTTTCCCGAACCGGTATGCCCGATAATACCGACAAACTCGCCGTTATGGATGGTTAGATTAATATTTTTGATGGCGGTTCGCTCATAAGGGGTTTTCGGCATATAGGTATACGTAACATTATCAAAAACTATGGACATAGAGCCACCACCAGTTGTTCATCACTGATTATCGAGTTGTCCAGTGCTATGCCACATTCACGCAGGTAAGCAGCCACTTCTGCTGCTACCGGAACATCTAACCCCATAGTTTTTAGCCTGTCTACCTGTGAAAACACTTCTGCCGGCGTTCCTTCAGTAACAATTCTCCCCTGCTCCATGACCACTACCCGATGCGCAGCAACGGCTTCTTCCATAAAGTGAGTAATGTAAACAACCGTAATTCCTTCTTTGTTTAGCCGGCATACGGTTTCAAGTACCTCTTTGCGACCGCGCGGATCTAGCATCGCTGTCGGTTCATCAAGAACCAGGCATTTGGGACGCATAGCCAACACACCGGCAATCGCTACCCGCTGTTTTTGTCCTCCAGATAACAGATGAGGCGCATGATGACGGTATTCTTGCATATTAACAAGTGTAAGGGCCTCAGTCACCCGCCGTGCGATTTCTTTAGGCGGCACACCCAAGTTTTCTGGCCCAAAAGCAACGTCCTCTTCCACAATCGCGGCCACAATTTGGTTATCGGGATTCTGAAACACCATGCCGACTTGCTGGCGAATATCCCATACGTTAGCAGGGTCAGAAGTATCCATACCTGCTACCAGGCACCGACCGCTAGTGGGTAGAATCAAGGCGTTTAAATGTTTTGCCAGCGTTGATTTTCCCGAACCATTCGTGCCAATGATAGCAAGAAATTCTCCCTGTTTAACAGTAAGATTAATATCAGTAAGCGCATCTACCTCCTGACCATCAAAGCCGGGATACGTATGACGCATATTTTCAATTTTAATTAGTTCTCCCATATGAGGCTTTGCACCCCTTTGCACAAAGTACCATGACTATTATTATCTGTAATAAACCTGCGCTCAATATTCCCAACGATTACAAGCAAAGGTTACCGCACACAGTATCAAAAATAGGTTACATCAGCTATATCATTTGTGACAGCTTAGCTACCATTAAAATAATTTCTAATAATTGTAAGAATAAAGGCGACCCGTAGGGCCGCCCTCGTCTTTTACTTGTTACACTAATTCGAGAATTGCCATAGGTGCCGCATCACCGCGACGCGGTCCAAGCTTAAGCACGCGGGTATAGCCGCCTTGACGCTCAGCATATTTAGGAGCAATTTCATCAAATAGTTTTTTTACAACTTCTTCGTCGTAGAGGTTTGATAACACTTGGCGACGTGCATGCAGGTCGCCACGCTTGGCCAAAGTAATCATTTTCTCGGCAAGTCCGCTGATTTCTTTCGCCTTAGCTTCTGTTGTCTCAATACGCTCATATGCAAAGAAGGAAGTCAACATGCTACGAAACAATGCTTTACGAGCACTAGTGTCCCGTCCCAACTTTCTGTAGGCCATCATTCTTCCCTCCCTTTAATCTTCGTGTTCTGCAAGTGACAGGCCCATTTCAGCAATCTTTTTCTTGACTTCTTCCAGTGACTTCCTGCCTAAGTTGCGAACTTTCATCATATCTTCTTCGCTTCTTTGGATCAGTTCAGCCACTGTATTGATTCCGGCCCGTTTTAAGCAGTTATAAGAACGCACTGAGAGGTCCAGGTCTTCAATGGTCATTTCCATTGTCCTGTTTTTACCCTCAGCCGGTTCTTCAGAAACCAAACCCTGCGCCTCATCCTCTTCAGGAGGTTCTCCGGCAATATTTTGAAACATTTTCAGGTGTGACACCATTATACCAGCAGCTTTGCTGACCGCTTCTTCGGGACGCATACTGCCATCTGTCCAAACCTCCAATGTCAGCTTGTCATAGTTAGTTACGTTACCGACACGGGTATCGGATACGTTATAATTGACGCGCACAATCGGAGAGAAGATAGAATCAACAGGTATAACCCCGATGACATGGTCTGGC